>JAPPIB010000005.1 GCA_028820695.1 Acidiferrobacterales bacterium
TAAGTCAATTGAATCAGCCTGTTAAATCCGACTCACGTTCCTCGAATCCACTGGAATCGCGTGCGTATGTGCTTAATTTCGGGTCTTTTTTGACCCTTGCTGGGGGATATAAAGTGTCACTTCGAAATATCGCGACATTGTCGGCAAAATCATTCTAATCTCGGTCAAATATATGGGAGTGCTACCGTACCCGCCTCACTGAATCCGGAAGCCGGAATTAATCCACCTTCACTCCTACTCGTGTAAAGTCTCATTCGCGGTCAAAGTTTCAATTTTTGTGGTCAGTAAGACAAACGTTTCTCCACTGTAAGAACAATCAACCCGATTCTACTTCCATCTTGATCAGGTTTCGTTTGTCTCCGTCAAATACCGCACCAATGAAGTAAATCCTGTTGACCCCATCACGATACTTGTCTGCATAACCGCGACTTTTGATCTGCGCAATGGCTTCTGAAACCCTTTGATTCCCATCATCGCCTTCACTGAGCATTTTGCACTCAAATATGAAAATCTGCCTGTCAATCACCAAAACCAAGTCCGAACGGCCGCGGCTGGTTGATTCTTGAACATGAATGTCCGGTCTTGCAGCGCTGTCCCAAAGACAGGCATGCAGCACCGAGCAATACCAGCCCTCATAATGCGCCATACTGTTATGTCGGTGCACCTCATTGGGAATGGCGGCAAACAAGGTTTGAATCTTGACCTCGAACCCTTCAAAGTCCTCCTGCCTGAGCATTTCAGCCACCTGTTCGGTTTGCACCGGCAGTCTTTTACCCTGTCCGGACAGGTACTGGAGATAGCCGTCATTCAGGCTGGCGCGCACCTCCAAGTTCGGATAATCCAGATCGTAAACGGTTTTTATCCCCTTTCTTTGCTCACCGGTGATTGTCAGATAGCCGGACTGAAACATCAGTGCCTCAGCACCCATATCGTCAACATCAAACGTTGAGATGAAATTCCTCTCCACTTTCAGATTGTTCACATCCAATGGTGTGAACTCGCGCTCCATCATCACTTTATAAAGAAACGAAGGCATGCCGGTGATTGACCAGTAAGCCTCGAATTTTCGCAATTCGAGCAGATTCAAGATGGCCCAGGGGTTGTAGACTCTTTCTTCCCCGAGCCAGCTGTAACCGTTATACCAATGGCGAACCTGATCCAAGTCTAATCCTATCATCCGGTTCGAAAACACTTCATTAAGGTCAGATTCGGTGTAGCCGCAAATGGAACTGTAGCGGGGGTCCAAACTGATATCGGTCAGATTGTTCAATGTCGAGAAAAGACTCACCTTGCTGAACATGGTGATACCGGTGATGAATGCAAAGCGGATTTCCGCTCCAAAGTCCTTAATAACCGCATAAAGTCCTTGCAGATAATCCCGATTGCTTATCGCCAATTCAGGATTTTCGATTGCATCAAGAATTGGTTTGTCATACTCATCAACCAGCACCACGACTTGTTTACCAGTCGCTACATGGATGTGATAAAGCAAGTTGCCAAATCGGTCTGGATCGTTCAACTCCTCAAAGTTGTGAGCATGTGGCAATGCATGTTTGGTTTCCAAACGTGTAAGTTGCAATCGGACATTTTCCTCCAATGTCCCCGGTTTCCTGTAACGATTACCTCCAAAACTCAGGCGTACAACTGGGTATCGGATTTTCCAGTCCCAGTGATCGTGGATATGCAAGCCCTTAAACAGCTGCTCATTGCCTTCAAACAACTCCAGCATCGTATCCAGCAGCAGGCTCTTGCCAAATCGACGCGGGCGAGACAGAAAATAGTGACGCGTCAGACCGCGTGTCAACTGATCAATGAATGTTGTCTTATCAACGTAGTAGCCACTACCTTCACGAATCGTACGGAAACTCTGAATTCCAAGTGGAAGTTCCTTTTGATTATTTGGTCTTTGTTTGTTGTTCATGTATTTCATCATATCACGATATACCTTAACGAAAAAAGATACAGACCCAGTCGCCCTTCAATTCTTTCGAGACATAATCGCAAGAAACCGATCGCTTATGAACGTCTTGTCAATGGCCAGGACAGCATGACACTATATTTATCATTTGTTGTCTGCGATGCCTGTTTCAAAACAACCCTCAGATACTTTACACGCCTGACGCTTCAGAACGTACGTTCGGAGATGCTCAACAGCTGAGACTGGTCGACAACGACGGTCTTCGGGCACAATGGTCTTAGATGGAAACCTCCCGGTTTACAAGTGTGATGTTGCGATATTTCGAAGTGACACTTTAAATCCCATAGCAAGACCACAAAACGCCTAGAAATTACGTTCATGCGCACGCGATTCCGGTTGAATTGGGGAGCATGAGTCGGAAGTAACAGGCTGATTCGATTGACTTATGCGTGACAGTCGGACGCCGGTGCGATACAACTGTGCATACCCTCAGTTGTACTTGCGGAGGCAAACTGGTATGGCTCGATCCGCGCCGGCTGGCAATCTCACGGCGACAAAAAGGGTATAGAGAACTTTGGATCGCGCTGGGGAATCAGTGGCAGCAGCGAGGCGGCCGAAGGGCTTACCGCAGTCTATAAGTTCGAGACAAGAATCGCAGACGGGGAACCCGCTCAATCCACTAATCAGCGTTATGTCGGTCTTTCGGGCGGATTTGGAAACATCACACTTGGTAAGTTGAACAATGCGTCTGCGAATCATGTAGGGTTTGTGGATCAGGCCTATTGGTATGGTTCTTGGGAAGATATGATCGCCAACAAGGTTGGCAACAGCCTGTCATACGCCGTTGATATCGGTGCGGTAAGTTTCCAGTTGGACGCTATCGCCGATTCCAGCAAGAAGAACAAGGACTTGGATTCTTCCCAACTCGGCGCAACCTTGAAGTTCGGCGATAACGGCAAAGTTGGTTTTGCCTATATCAATCACGCTGCGCCGGGGGAACCTACACCGGTCTATGCTGAGAAGGCCTCAATCACCGGTACAGCAGCAGCAGCCACAGAAGATGGAGCAGCAGGCGACGCGCGTGCAGTAACTGGTACATATAAAGCCGCTGTAAAAGCCGATCCTATGGCGCACATTGACAGCGATAAGAGTACGATGCTTGCCGGACAGTACACTGTAGGCGGCATGACGATGCACCTTGGCTATGGTCAACGAAAATGGGATACCGATTCAGTTGCGGCAAAGTGGCAGGCTGCCACAACAGGTGCGAACCCTACCGATGCCGGCTACGGCGCAGGCCTTATGGGCGGTGATCTGCTGGACAAGAAAAAGAAGACCACCTTTTTCGGCGTAACAAGCGATCTCGGTGATACCGGTGTGTGGTTTCATCTGCAAGTGCGCAGCAACAAGACCAACATGAGCAAGGTAACAGCGTCCTACGCGGATGGGTATGACGCTGCCAAAGCCGTATATGATGCTTTACCGACGTCAGCGACGGAGGGAGATAATAACGATTAACTTGAAGTCAAGCGACCGCGAGGTGTAGGCGAAACCGCAACGGCATATAACGCTGTCAATATTAATGGTACAGACGATGAGTTTAATTCCGACAACGAGAACGCTGACCAAGCAACAAAAGATCGCGCAAGGGGCATGGCAACTAGTTCTACAAGTAACACGCCCTGGACGCTGGCACTGTCAAGAAGTCTTGGCGGTGGTGCGAGTGTTCATTTTGAACACGAAAACAAGGACAGCGATTCAGAGAAGAACAGGTCTGCGGTTTTCTTGCTCGTGAACTTCTAAGGTCGGTAATCTGTATAACATTGTGCAAAAAAAGCGGGGTGCCCAGGCACCCCGCTTTCTTTATGACTAGGTGAGTTATATCAGGTCAGAAGTCAACCTTCACTCCAACCCTGGTTTTTCCACTCTTGTCGCCATCGTCGTTGCCGTGCTCCAGCATGACTGTGGATCCGCCTCCCAGACTTCTGGTGACAGCGACCAGCCACGGAGACTTGCTCGAACCGTCAGCCAGCTTCTTGTTTCGGGCCTGCAACAGATAGCTCACACCGGTATCACCGATCCCGCCGCTGAGTCCGTAGTGGGTGATCTTGTCCTTGCCCATCATTCCGTTCGTCTTGATCTCACTGTAGCCGAGATGGCCCGTTACGCCGCCCAGTCCCATCTGAAAGGCAACGTGACTCGCAGAACTACCGGCAGTTTTTACTTCGGTACTGGTCATCGCAGGTACTGCGTCAACTTCCTCAGCTTCCGCATAATATTCATTAGTCGTAGCGGTTGTAACAGCACCACCACCGTCGGTATAACTCGTTGTAGATCCTTCCCAATACCAAACAGTAGCGGTTCTGCATGCGTCGTCGGCTTCAGCATCATCAGCATCGCAAGTACCTATTGAGAATGTTCCATCGGAACTTCTTACGACAGCGTCAGCTCCAGTGTCATCTAGCATGCCATCTTCCATATTGGCATAGTCTGCGGCGACCGTGACATTTACTTGTCTAACCACTCTATAAATTGGATCAGCACCGACCGCAGCTGTATTCACGCGGAATATTGCGTCCGATCCCATTGTAGTGACATCATGCAGCTCATCTTGCTTCTTCACATGGGCGAAGGCGAGCTTGCCGATG
>JAPPIB010000006.1 GCA_028820695.1 Acidiferrobacterales bacterium
ATTATACCGGCAGGGCTTTTCTTGTTTTTGACTTGTCTAAAGAGATTTCAGGGCACCAGGCAAACATTACCGCAAAGGGATATCACTTATTGAAATATTTCAGATGTTTCCCGATGATGTTGCAGGAGAACAATGGTTCGCCAGAGTTCGATGGCCTGATGGCGTACGGTGTCCCGTTTGTGGTTCGGAGAGAATCCAATCCAATTGCAAACACAAGACGATGCCCTATCGTTGCAAAGAGTATAGAACCTGCGGTAAGAAATTTTCTGTGAAAACGAATAGCATTATGGAGAGTTCAAACCTCGGTTATCAGGTATGGGCTATTGCAACCTACCTGCTGACTACTAATCTTAAAAGTGTGTCTTCAATGAAGCTGCATCGTGATTTGAAAATATCACAACCCGCGGCGTGGCATTTGGCTCATCGAATCAGAAAGTCGTTTGAGGAAAATGATCAGCCTTTTAACGGTATTGTCGAGGCTGATGAAACCTATGTTGGCGGGCTTGAAAAGAACAAGCATTGGGATAAGAAACTCAATGCCGGGCGCGGTGCAGTTGGCAAGAAAGCGGTTGCTGGTCTTAAAGACCGCGATACTAACCAAGTAACCGCCAAAGTCATCGAATATGCCAAGCGCAAAACCTTGCATGACTTCATTGGCGACAGTGTGGAGGAAGGCTCAACTGTATGTACTGACGACTTTGCGAGTTATCAAAACATGCAGGACTACGATCACCGAATAGTGAAGCATAGCGTTGGTAAGTATGTAGACGAAAATATCCACATCAACGGCATGGAATCATTCTGGAGCGTTTTGAAACGAGCTCACAAAGAAACATTCCATAAGATCAGTCACAAACACTTGAACAGGTATGTAACCGAGTTTGCAGGACGACATAATAATCGGCCGCTTGACACAATCAGACAGATGGAAAATATTGTCATGGGGATGCTCGGGAAAAAATTGAGATATAAAGATTTGGTCGCTTAAGTGATAAAGCCGAATAAATCAAGTGGAGTAGATGTCAATGAATAACAGGTCTCCTAAATCATGTTTGTCAGTAGCGAAATACATTCTCGATAAAGCGGAAGAACAAAATCGGATGTTAACCCCGATGAAACTAATCAAACTGGTGTATATGGCTCACGGTTGGATGTTGGGTCTGTATGGACGCCCCTTGTTTCTCGAAAATGCAGAAGCGTGGAAGTATGGACCTGTTATTCGTGAACTTTACCGTGAGGTAAAACAATATAGAAACAATTCAATTCCACCGTCACAGTTCAAACCGGCAGGTATTGATTTGAATTTTGACGAGGAGGAAACGAGTGTAATGGATCAAACGGTATCAGTCTACGGGAGATATAGTGCTATACACCTTTCGATGATGACACACGCTAAAGGAACGCCGTGGGATATTGCTTACAACGAAATTGGGCATGATTTTGTCATCCCCAACGATCTGATCGAAGAACATTACGCGAGTCTGTATGAATCAAACTATGAACGCTGATCATGGAAAATCGCTGCCTGACATTTCAGAAAAAGACGGGGGCACGTACGCAGATGCAAGCAAAGAGCGGTTGGATTTCGCAGATGAAAGTTTAGAAAGAGACGCAAGAAAACTACAACATAACCGAAGAGAAGGAATAAGAAAATGGGTGCATCGCGTTGCGGTATTTCTAATAATTCTTGCTGGTGTGATCCTGTCTCTAATGTTATTTACTTGGGCATGGCATGTTATGGCACCTTGGCCGTATTTATCGGAAGATAAATACGAGGAATTGAAAAACATGTTGTTTAGTGCTGCAATCGCAGCATTCGTGTCTGATTATGCAAAGAAAATGCTTTGAAGGAGGATCAAGTAAGGGTGAGAAATGAATAATGTTACCAAGATACAGACCGAAAGCAAGATGATTGAACGAGGAGATTGGGTATTTGTAGTTCCAAAATCTGACCACTGTTGGCTAAACAATTTTTACTCTGGTGAGATTCAGTCCGTGGACGATGAGGCTATCCGCTTGACGTTAATGGATTGGATTGTCGGTATGCCTGTTGGTGCAGACGTCTATGTGAGGAAATCAGATATTGCGATGATGTTTATTTTCGGTAGAGACCATCACAAGGAAACGTTTGGTCAAGAAGTCGAAAAGTGGGAAAGATTAGTCAAAAAGAACAACCCGAAATAGTTGATCAGATAATTGGACCAACGGAATGAAAGTTGACAGATTCATTGTTGGTGATGCTGTTGATATCCTTAGAAGTCGTTTTCCTAGTGAATTTGTCGACCTGACGGTAACCAGCCCTCCATATGACACTTTAAGGAATTACAACGGGTTTACGTTCGACCCGCGTTCTATGCTATCCGCAATCTATCGTGCTACAAAGCCAGGAGGAGTATGTGTGTGGGTTATCGGAGAAAAAATTAATGGTGGGCGTAGCTTATCGAGTTTCAATCACGCATTTATAGGACGTGATTGTGGTTTTACCGTCCATGATGTAATGATATATCAGAAAAAAAACACGCCTTTTCAACGTTCAAATGCATATACAAATTGCTATGAACTGATGATCATTTTTTCTAAGGGTAAACCTAAAACATTCAACCCTCTTAAAGAACCTACCAAACGACACGGGTGGGAAACCGCTGTTTCAAATAAAGGTCCGGACGCGGTAAACAGGAAGCGCCCTGTAAAACTGAAAAAAGAAAAGACTAAAAACAATATTTGGCAGTACGCTGTTGGACTCGGCGGGACAACATCCGACAAAATAGCATTTCAGCATCCGGCTGTATTTCCAGAAAAACTAGCTGAAGATCATATTCTGTCCTGGTCAAATTCTGACGAATTAATACTTGACCCAATGTGCGGAAGCGGGACCACATGCAAGATGGCGTACAAGAATAATCGAAAATGGATTGGCATCGATATTTCTCAAGATTACATCCGAATCGCAAATGATCGTTTAGCCCATGTTTCAACCTTAACCGCATGACTGCCCGTCGAGATGTACCAAAAAGAAGTGTCCCGGATTCAGTTGTTACTGAATGGGTTGAAATAATTGCAGATGGCCGTCTGGCGATAGTACAGCAGCGTACGAGTAGAGGGGTTCGAGTTAAGTTGCCTTTGGGAGGAAGAGAGTTGGTGTTGCCAATTCACACCACTCGCCCGTTTAAGCCAGAAAATTATCCAGTTCAACTCAGTGCCGCCAAGCGCAAGAAAATGAAACAAAATGGAGAAACACCACGAGACGAAATTGAAAAAGTCTGTAATCAGTGTTTCACAATCAAATCAGTTGAATGTTTTGCTGCTAACCAAACCAGAAAAGATGGCTCAACGATTTACCGACCTACTTGTATGGACTGCCGGCAAGGAGTTGATGGTGTTAGTAACCATGCAACCCGCAGAGATGGAACAATCCCCGAAGAGCCTAAGCTTGGAACGTTTTGGAAGTGTCCAATATGTGAGAAAGAAGGAATTGTCGGAGTAACGGTTAAACTTGTTCTAGATCATGGTCACCTTACAGGTGATGCTAGGGATTACATTTGCGATAGTTGTAATACTGGACTGGGACGTTTTAGAAATGGTAAAAACTTTCTTAAAACCGCTGTTATTTATTTGGAAAAATGGGAACCAGGCAAAGCATAATGAAATCTAGAAAGCTTAGAGAAAACCTACCGAACCGACCTGCGAATCAATGCCTTAGAATCAACAGGCTTCTTTAATTCTTTCGTACGCTGGTATGCCAAGGGAGCTATTTCAGTAATTTTGCTAGCGAGTCTCAATCTAGACGCACTGACCGTACAATGTGGTTCAGATTAGTTGATGACGGGAGTGCTCACCGTTGATCAGTTGAGGATCAGTAGTTGTACCGTAGACTATGCCTAAGGGCTTTAATGTGAGTGAAGATCCAAGTCGAAAAGAAGTAAGTGTGCGAGCGGCATTGACCGGCTCGAGCCTGTCGATCGCTGTGCGCTCGCGAGCAGTCTCAGTGCTAGACCGTCTATTGGGAGGATTAATAGGGATCCCTGCCGCATGGTTGGAGCGATACGAGGAACGCATTCGCAATCGAGTCAACCGAGAGTCTATCATCCAAGAGGCCGCGGCTTTTCGAATAAAGTCAGCTATCGAAAATGACGATAAGATACCACAAGTGGTGGCTGACATAGCACTTTCCTCAAGCCTTATGCCAGTTATAAACAAATTACGAGTTGTCGAAATAGCGATAGAACAACTATCTGGCAATGCAGCGAAGAATGAAGCAATAGAGGATGAACAAGATACCGGTGATGTCGACCAAGATTGGCTGAACTACTTCTCCAGCTACGCTGAAAGGGCATCATCAGAGGATATCAGGCATATCTGGGCGAGAGTGCTAGCCGGCGAGATACGACGGACGGGATCATTCTCGCTGTCGAGCTTACGGTTGCTCTCTGAACTGGACCAGAAAATGGCGACAACGTATCAAAATGCAGTTGAATACCGCCTCAACGGTAATTGCATTCTCAAACCGAAGAAGGAGGAGATGAAAGGTGAATTCCTATTGTCCCTTGCGTTCTTGGAAGAGGTAGGACTTCTTCAATCGATTGGATATAGTGGTGGTATGGTGCAAAAATTCCAACCAAACAGCGATGGGTTAGCCTACGTACAGGAGCAAAATCTGTGTCTTGTTATGAAGGTGCAAAATTTCGTTGAATTGCGAGTCATTCGATTGACTCGGTCGGGTAGAGAGATTGCTGGAATTTTACCACCAGCTGATCCGCTAAAGGTGCTTGATCGTATAGGGGCGGCGATTTTAGACCAGGTAGATTCTGCGGAAATTCGGCAAATAACTGGAGGAACCCGAACGGAGTTTTCGACCAGACTAATCAAGACATTGAAGCGGGAGCAGTGATTGAATCAACAGCTATTTCCGAGGAAAACTTGTCCGACAAAAACGTCTTTCGACTCCGACTACGCTGGATAAGACAAAAGGGATAGACAAACATGAAAACCAAGCAAAAGAACAAATCCTATCAAAAAGACCTCCGCATCGACTCACCCCCAGAAGTAGTGGCGGCTTCATTTTTTCGAAAACCCAAGCAGATAGGAAAATCAAAACTCACCAAGCAAAAGCAAAGCGCCTGATAAAAACGGCTAAGTATTTGAAAATTCATAAAGAATTTTGATATTCGCCACTATTCGCTATAATTCCCTAAAGTTACCCTTGTATACAAGAGTCATATTGTTTATCGGGGTGGTGATCGTATTCAATTATTGATCCTTAAAGTAGTCTCTTACGCCTGAAATCGCTAAAAGTACTACAAGGAAAAATTGAATTGAACTTATGAGGTGCTTCAGACTTTTGATGGTAGATTTCTTTAGATCAAAAATATCATCAAAGATATCTGTTCCAATAATCAAATTTAGGGTAGGCGGACCGACGATCACAATTGCTGCGAGTTTGATGTATTTATCCCAATTAATTCTTTTAATATTCATACTATTACTCCAAAAGTTTCATCTCGCTATGTAGCGAAGCAAGAATCAATATATCTGAACTGTCGCGGTAGGGAAATAATTACTACGTCCCCCCAGACCCGTGCTTGTACACTAATGCACACGGCTCCTACCTCAGGTGTTTGACGGCAAGCCGATAATCCGGCCATGGGTGCAAATAACAACAGGTGACCAGCAGAGACTCTGACAATGTGGTCAAGACGAGTGCAGCTGACACGGTCTCTTTGCGACCGTTTGCGAAGATTCTTCAGCCAGACCGCCTTAATACGGTGAGCAAAAGCATTGAGAGAGGCAAAACTGGTCGGTACGGCATAGTAGCCTAACCAACCCCGAATCATCTGTCCTAACCACCTGCCGACAACATAAACATCCTGATGCATCCGCCGCTGCAGTTCAACCTTAATGCGGTTCAGCGTTCGATTCACTCTTTTTGCAATCGGTTTGCGTCCCAGCCCGAACTTTCCACTCCTTGTCTTACGACAGTAATGCTTAAAGCCAAGAAAGTCGAAAGTCTCTGGACGACCTTCGCCACGAGCCGCGCGGTCTTGCCAAGCAAAACGTCCAAACTCGATCGTGCGGGTCTTATCAGGGTAAAGTTCACCGCGCTCAGTGCGTAGCATCTGTCATACACCTCAACAACCAACGGCCGGGCCAGCACCTTGAATTGGTCCGGATACAGATTCTCTGCCTGCCACAGATTGCGCGTGTCAATCACCGCCAAACTGTCTTGTCGATGCGACTTGTTGCGCAGCTGGTCACTGTCAAGACCGCGCGATCAAGGCGAAGCTTTACATGGCAAAGAAAACGCACGTTAAATTTACACACTCTCTATTTGTGGAAAATTACCGATTGTTGCCGATTTGGTAGTAGATAAAGTAAGTAAACAATTAACTACTCGGGTGGATTAAGGAGTCGCAGGTCCGAGTGAGTCATTATTTTACGTATTGTCGCGGGGTGTTTGCCAGGGCGATTTTATTATCTGAGTAAGTCAATGAGAATAAAAAAATAACGTTCAAAGCGGGACATTTTGCTTTGGACTTGCTAATCTATAGCCATGTTCGGGCGTGTCACAGCATCCAAAGCCTATCCGCCGCAACTGAATCTGCAACTGATCAGCCGCACGGAACAGGCGCAATTCGATGATTTGATGGAAAAATATCATCGCCGCGGCGCATTGCGCCGCATCGGTCACGAACTGCACTATGTAGTCAAACACGAATCGAAGTGGATTGCGTTAATAAGTTTCTCACCAGCGGCTCTTAAATCCAATGCAAGAGACCAATGGATCGGCTGGCCACAACAGTTGCGTACAGACCGACTGAGACTGATTGCGAACAATTCCCGCTTCTTAATTCTGCCCGGACACCACTACCCGAACTTGGCTACTCGCATTTTATCAGGGTGCCGAAAAAGATTGGTAACAGATTGGCAGGAGCAGTTTTCCAAACCTGTGGTGATGCTCGAGACCTTTGTCGACAGCGCGCACCACCGCGGTACCATTTACCGCGCCGATAATTGGGTGTTGGCGGGCAAAACCCTTGGCTACAAGCGCATTTACGGTGGATACAGTCAAACGCCCACAGAGTCGCATAAGTTCGTGTTTGTCAAACCTTTGCTTCGTCATGCGAGGCGCATCCTGTGTGCGCCTCAGCTGCCGGATGCCTATTGCGTAGGAGTTGAGAAGATGAATCTGAATGCAAACGATTATTGTTCGCTGTATGAGTATTTTGATGCGGTTGATGATTTTCGAAGCGAACAGGGAAAGCGCTACAGTCTTGCCTGTGTTCTTTCGCTGATTGCGGCAGCGACATTAAGCGGCGCGCGCGGTTACAAAGGGATATGGATTTGGTGTGATGGGCTGTCGCAGGCGAATCGTCGTCATTTCCGCTGTTTTTATGCAAGAGGCGAGCGTCACGTTCCATCGATCACAGTAATCCGCAACGTGATCATGAAAGTCGACCCGGAGCAGTTGCAAAAGCAGATCAATAATTTTTGCAGCAAACACTTTGGCACGAACGACAAGGAAGCGGTTGCGGTCGATGGCAAGACGCTATGCGGTTCTGGAGGTGACAATCAGCGACAGACTCCCGTAATGAATATTGTCGGTCACCAAAGCGGTCATGTGTACGCAAAAAAAGTAGGCACCTTGCCAGTGAATGGTTACGAGGAGGAAAAGCAATCGAATGAAACAATTTTTTCATCCCCACCGTCAAGCAGATGGATCTGTCGGGGCGGATGGTGTCTCGCGATGCGATGAACACGCAAGTGAAGATTGTCGAATATCCCGTTGAGCAAGGCGCTGATTATCATTTTACAGTTAAGGGAAACCAACCCACTTTGTTGGAAGACGTCACAGCTTGGTTTGAACTGGAAGGCAAAAACCGCGAACCCGACTATACCGAGCCGTATGAAAAAGGCCATGGAAGAATCACCCGCAGGCAGATCTGGATAACCGACACTTTGAATGACTATGTCAAATTCCCGCACGTCAAACTTGTCTTTGCGGTGAACAGACAAGTTCGCTACATCAAACTTGACAATCGAAACGGATTTGATGAGGATGCCTGTCAGATTCGAAGCGGGCAT
>JAPPIB010000007.1 GCA_028820695.1 Acidiferrobacterales bacterium
ACGCCAGAATCGGGCTGTTGATGCGAAAATAATGCTCTAACGCGATTTCAGGGTGCAACCTCTCGCCGAAACCCGCAAAGTCGTTCTCCGTCAATAGATCAACCAACTCCATCCCCCGGTCTTCCGCCTCGCGCCCGCGCCGGGTCACATACTCCAGCAGACCATGGCTCAAGCTTTGCCTCACCTCCAGATTCGGATAGTCCAGCGTGTAGCGGATACGAGTGCCTCGGCGTTCCTCCCCAACAATCGTAAGATAGCCGGTCTGGAACAGCAAGGCATCAATGCCGATGTCACCGACATCGAACCTGGACACCAGGCTCTGGTCCGCCACCCGGTTCTCCAGGGCCATCGGATTGACCCGCTCCTGTACCAGCATCCGGAACAGGAACTGCGGCGAGCCGGTCTCAAACCAGTAGGGCCGGAACTGCCGGCTGTCAAACAGCAACAGGATATCAATAGGATTGTAGAGCCGCTTCCCGCCCAGCCAGCCGTAGCCGTTGTACCAGCGCCGGATGTCGTCCCGGTCAAGACTCGGAAGCTCCGCCGGGAACACCTCGTCCAGGTCCTCGTCGGTGTAGCCGCAGATCGAGGCAAACCTCGGATCAATGCTGATGTCCTTGAGATTGTTCAGCCCCGAGAAAAGACTCACCTTCGAGAACATGCTGACACCGGTGACCAAGACAAAGCGCACATGCTCGGCACTGTCCTTGATGATCCCATACAACCCCCTGAGGTAGTCCCGGTTGGACTTCGCCATCTCCGGATCATCCAGCACATCCAGGATCGGTTTGTCATACTCGTCCACCAGCACTACGACCTGTCTGCCGGTACTGTGATGCAGACGTCGCAGCACATCCTGTAAACGCTCCGGTCCGGTCTGCGCTGCAGACAACGAATCGAGTTGAGCCTGCTCCTCGACCCATACCAGCTGATTGATAACACTTCGCTCGACATCGCCCGGCTCGTTGTATTTCCCACCGAAACTCAGCCGTACCACAGGATGACTTTCCGACCAGTTCCACTCACTGTGGATGGCAAGGCCCCGGAACAGCTCCTCCTCCCCCTCGAACAGCAACCTGATCGTGTCCAGCAACAGGCTCTTGCCGAAGCGGCGCGGACGCGACAGGAAGTAAAACCGACCGTCCTCGACCAGTTGACGTATGTGCGGGGTCTTGTCCACATAGTAACAGTCGGTCTCCCGGATGGTGCGGAAATCCTGAATCCCGATCGGAAGCTTGCGGCGACTCATCTTTCTGTTCGAGGTGGGTTTTCAAAGCCCATACCGGGCAATGGCGCACTGCGACATGCGGACAGTATCGTTCTCAGAGCCAGCAGCATGCAACATGACCTCGTCGCGCAAACCACGGCGGGTACTGTTAACTACCGATATTGATAGGCTAAACTTGCCATGAGTGCATTTAATCGGGTAGTTGCCAGACTCAAGTGTCTGGTTTCCACTCCTGCAGCAATCGGGATTACTGTCAATGTGTTTGCGACCCGGCTTGGCTTGTATTTCATCTCTTGTTGTCTTGTTATCCTGAGTTGTGGGAAACCGATTCTCCGGTAGATAGTGTGTCATCGACGCTTATGCATCAGCATTCACCTAGTCGTTGGGGTACGTCTGCAAGTAATCACACAAGGACGGGATTGGAAAACGAAAGCGGTGCGAATCCTCTGCCATCGGAGCAAGCAGACCCGCATGCAGAACCTTCAACAAGAATTCATCCAAAGACTGATGAATGAGTTCCAGATCGCCACTGACGATATCGCCGATTTCCTTACGGCTCAATATTCCGTGCGGCTTTCCAGCAGCTGCAACAGCAAGCAGCTTGTAAAGTTCAGGATCGTGAGATCCAGCAATACGCCTATCTGCATAGTAGGCACACTTGCGCGCAGTTCCTTCATTGATCGCCTGTTGCAGCAGATGTCTCTCGACCTTGCCCCCATTGGCGCGGATCACGTGGCCGGCGGCAACTGCCACCCGGTTGATGTGTTGTGGCCATCCCTGAGACAGGTTCGCCAGCTCAATGCTCCAATGCGAATTCTCCTCATCTGCACCTTCATAGTAGGTATCAAGCATCAAGCGTAAAGAACGCTGTGCGTCCGGTATCGGGAGAGGCTCCAAATCCAGAACTCTCTTGTCAGGCGGTCTTGAGAGACCACAATCGCGCAAGATCTGCTTCGTATCACCCAATCCGAAAAACGCGGCCACCAAAGGAATGTCTTCCGGCGGATTGTGCAGACAGTTCATCACACCTTCTGTCGTTTCCCTGACCGGCATGTTCTGCGCTTCGTCGACAAACACAACCAAACGGAACTTTTTGAGCAAAGGAGCTGTATTCGCGAAAACCAGTTCAGCAAGCTGGCCATCGTCTGAACTTTGCTGCGGCCGCCCGCCTACGGAAACACCGCCTATGCCGAATCCACGCTCAGACAATTCCCGATAGAGTTTTTGTCCGATTTTCACATACTCGTCAAACTTTCCGGTGATAGTTTCTGAAGCGCTCTGTGACAGCCGCTTGCTCTCTTTGTTCACGGCGTTCAGGATAACGCCCATGGCCTGCGAGGCCGACATCAACGTTTCAGGCTTTATCGGAACCGCCACCCATGGGTCATCGGGAGTTGAATGCCGCCGCACAGCTTCCATACATTCGAGCATCAATGCCGACTTGCCGGCACCGGGTGCGCCATGGAAAATCATGGTGCCGCCGCCGACAATCCCTTCCTCAAGACTCTCAAGAGCCGATCGAAACACCTCATATTCAGCATCCCTTCCGGAAAAGAACGGTTCCCTGCCAGAATCGGCGCGATCCGTATGCCTTAACCACGTCTTCTCTGGAAACGGTTCAACTGGCACGGGTTTTGGGAAAGGTCTTTGTTCCATGTAAAGGATACTGGCAACAACTTACCCCTCTATTTTACACACCAGAGAGTTGATCGTTTCCAGCGATGTCAGAGCCCAGCCGGAGCAGCCGGGACCAAGACAAGTTTGGTGTGGCTGACATCAGTATTGACGCATCGATGTTCCAGACGGGATAACTGAAGATTGCGGGGGAGAGCTTGGGACGGCGTAGTGAGGCTTTACACTTTGGACCGTCCGAACTTCATTTTTGCCGAAGCATGTGGTCTGGCGCGGGCGCAGACTGGCTAAGAATTCTGTAATCGGAATGAACAGGTCAGTCGCCTGTTTCTGCGCTATACCTTGGCATGCTCTTAGTTGGTTACACATAGCCAATGTCCTCGTTCACGACATACGAGACCATTGCGAAACATGGCGAGATTCCGGGACAAAGTCGCGATAATTTGAAGTGACACTTTAAATACCGAAGCAAGACCACAAAAAGCCTCGAAATTGCGCTCATCCGCAGGCGAATCCAGTGGATTCGAGGAACGTGAGTCGGATTTAACAGGCTGATTCAATTGACTTA
>JAPPIB010000008.1 GCA_028820695.1 Acidiferrobacterales bacterium
CCAGAATCGGGCTGTTGATGCGAAAATAATGCTCTAACGCGATTTCAGGGTAGACAATGACCCGCGTGGGCAAATAGACCTACACGAAATGTATCGTTCAAAACAGACTGGTGTCGATGAAAGTGACTGGTGTCGAGCAAGTTTGGACGAAGTCAAACAGAATGTTGCCAAGACTGGCTACCCTTACGACAAATTCAATTTTGTGAAAGGAAAAGTCGAAGACACCTTGCTGACTACACTGCCAGATGAAATCGCTGTATTGCGTTTGGACACCGATTGGTATGATTCCACCAAACAGGAAATGATTCACCTGTTCCCGCGTCTGGTGTCAAAAGGCGTAATCATTGTTGACGATTATTACTCTTGGACTGGAAGTAAACAGGCAGTTGACGAATATCTTGACTCAATCAATTTGCCAGTCTTCCTGAAACGAGTTGGAGATTCAGTTATGGGAGTCAAGCCGTGACTCGCACCAATCCGAGTAAATCGCCATTCCACAGTGCATGAAACTTGTCGGATAATGAATAACTCAAACAAATTCTGATAGCTGGAATATTCCTATAGCGGCAATTCGAATTTATTACTAAACCCTCATCATTTCCGCGTTTGTATCACCCCGCCCGCGATGAAATATACTACCTTGTTGTCACATGCTATGTCATTCGCCGCTTCTGCAGAGTCGCAACTGACCGTAGGAGCAGGCGCATATTGTGGGGCGCGCCTGCCGGTCCAAAAGGATGCTGACTGCAAAACAGGCAACGACAACAAAGTGTGGACGTACTCCTTCACTTTTGTGGGCCTGGGGGTTTTGTTGTCTTTTTCCGTTCTTGAACTGAGCAAATTTCAAGGCAAACTCCCGATACCGCTAAACCAAAGCAAACCTTCAAGTATTCAGTATCCTCGCATTAATGAACACAGTAAAGAAAGCCCCTGAACGCGTCACGGGGTAATGACCGTGAATCCACAATCAGAGCGTACAACATAATCCGGATATGCATTCTCAATAACGCTGTGAATGTCCCAATTGTCCTCAACAAAGTAAACGAATCGATCATTGAGGTGAGGTGTAACACTCTTGAGCGTGGTCATGATGGCTTTTTCGCTATGATTGCCGTCATCTGCGACTATATCGATCCTATCTCCTCCTAGAATTTCCTTAACGTATTCTTCAGAATAAACAAACTGGTCATATTCAAACAGTTCAGGTGAACTATTGCTGAATGCGCCGCTCTGGAGCAGGTTGTCCATATTCTCTTCGATGTTGGACAGATCAACATCAAATCCGATGCAGCGAGCATTGGGGAAAAGGTCACACCAGATTGCCAGACCGGTGCCGTTCAATACACCAAATTCGCAGATCACCCGACGCCGGTCACGGTCCTGTACATAAGGCTTGAGAAACTCTGCATAGTAAATCGCATATCCGTGATGCAACATCCTGTCACCACCCGAAGCGAGAGTCTCGGAGCCAACGGGATCGATTAAACTGTTTTTGGTGGGTATACAGATAACCTTTCCTCCAAATTTTATTTCTGCATCAATCAACCATTCCCGTGATCCTGGTTCTGAAACCGATCGTAGCCTGCGCCAAGTATTCTCATAAATTCTGTTGCGCGATCTCACAATTGAACGGTGCCAGTCTTGGCGCGTTCTCCAAGTTCTGAATTTGATGCGCAAAGTCCGATAAGTCTGATACCCGACACTGTCCCAAATTCTTGCACGAATCAACTGCTTGTACTTGAGTCTGACAATGTGTTTGTAAGCTTTGTACCTATGCCAAAAAGTTCTTTCCATTATTTTCGATAACCCTTTTTCATTAGAATCAATGGCGAGACATTGAAACTCCCTCCGGCAGTAAAGAGCACTTCGTGTTAGTTAACTCAGAACGGAAAACCACACATGCGTATTCGAATGACATGCTGGAGCCGAGTGATTGAACAAAGAGGAGCACGTTAAAGATACTCAATCATTGGGATTGGGTGTGCGTCAGTTCGTCAGTTGAAGTGGTTGTGCGTCTGACCGGCGAGTCTATTCGAGATAAAATCATAAACGCTTGATAGTAACAGAAAATTCAGTCGACGCGGTAATCACCAACGGAGGTCAACACACTCATTGCGACATCGTTGAATATGACAAATTGTTCGTAGTTGGACTGAATCTTTCTGTAAATCCACTGATTGTCTTCGATGAAATAGACGAACTTTTCGGCAAGGTGTGGTGAAGCACTATCAAGTGTGGTCAGAATCGACTCGTCGGAGTGGTTGCCATCGTCCACAAAAATATCAATTCTGTCCCCATCCAGAATATCCTCCAGGTATTTTGCACAATACACGAACTGATCATATTCATACAGTTCAGGGTAATTCGTCCCGAAAGCACCAATTTTACGCAGATTCTCCTCGTTTCGATAGAAACTGGACAAGTCGAAATCCAATCCGATGACTCTGGAGTTCGGAAACAAATCACACCATATCGCAAGACCGGTACCCTTCAGCACGCCGACCTCGCACAACACAATCCGATCCTTGTCGCGATTGTGCACATACGGCTCAAGAAACCTTGCATAGTGATCAGCATATCCACGATGGAGCATTCTATCTCCCCCTGTTTGCGGGCGCGGCTGTAAACCTTCAACGTACCTTCGGTCGTGACTGCTCAACTTTTCGATGGTCACATTTTCGGAGTATCCGCCATATCGGATTTCAGTTTGAATGAGCCAATTCGCAGTTCCCGGTGTTGTTGCCGTTGAAACTTCATCAAGGTGAAGACGCTCCGTTTCCCTGTATCTCTTTGTGATGCCGGCGTCAGTTCTGCGTTTGACCTTATATGCTCGCTCCGCGGCTCTGATTTTCAAATACCATCTCGTATTGCCAAATCGTTTCCAAATCGACCTTTTCAATCCAAGTCGAACTTCACGCATCAGATGTTTTAGCTTTCCCCTGGGCTTCATTGTTCCATTGTCCGTTTTTCGAAATGACAGATACGTGTCGGAAGCGGTCGGGGACTTTCGATACCATTGATACGCATGTGTCCGCCAATCAAACGTCTTACAGAGCATCGCCTGACGAATGTCTGATCGTTAAACCATACCGTTTCGCCCGGTCCCCAATTTTTGCAGATTAATTCGTGCAACGCGGACCACCGCGCTCTTTGGTCACAATCTTCCAGATTAAACTCTGCATCAGACTGCCAATTTGGCCCGCCTTTCCTTGGCGACATTGACGAATCGGTCAAGTTCTTCCACAACACTGGGGTCAATATTCGGCTGCTCATACTCTTCCAGCAGTCGTTTGAACAATCGATTCGCCCTGACAGTCGAATCGACCGCACCGTCTTCGTACCAAGTCTCGAAGTTTCGCCAGTCGGACAGTATGGGTCGATAAAACTCCGAATCATAGCGCTCCATCGTCTGTCGGGCGGAGAAATAATGACCACCCGGACCGACTTCACGAATGGCATCTAGACCCAGTGTATCATCATCGACAACAACTGGCTTGAGAACCTCGACCATACCTTGCAGTATCTCGGCGTCAATGACAAATTTCTCAAACGACGCACAAAGCCCGCCCTCAAGCCATCCCAACGCGTGGTGAATCAGATTGGCATGCCCCATGATACTGCCCCAAACCGCCATCTGTGATTCATAGGCAGCCTGTACATCAGGTGCATTCGATGCATTGACATTCGAGGACCGGTAAGGCAGATTGTAGAACCTGGCGAACTGCCCGCCAATCAGGGTCGCCTTGACAAATTCTGGCGTCCCGAATGCGGGAGAACCGGATTGCATGTCGACATTGGATGTGAAGCCGCCATAGATCACCGGCGCGCCTGGATTGACAATCTGGGAAAAGGCGATCCCTGCGAGCGCTTCAGCATTTTGCTGCGTCACCGCACCGGCCAGCGTGATCGGTGCCATCGCACCAGCCAATGTGAAAGGAGTGATGACAACGACCTGATTCATTCGCGACAGCTCGATGATTCCCCATAACATGGGTACGTCATACTGCAATGGTGAATTGACATTGACGATGGTAAAAAGACTCGGCTCTCGAGACAGCTGGGCACGAGAAATTTTCCGGCTGATACACGCAATCTCAATCGAGTCCAGAACACGGTCGCGACCCAGGGAATAACACCGGAACACCTTGTCCGTCAACATCACATTCGCCCGCGCCGTATCCAGATGCCTGGTCTGGGGGTTCAGGTCCAAGGGTTCGACCGGATGACCTGAAATTGCATGGGCGATGTTCACACATTGTGCCAGCTTGATAAACTTGCAATAATCCTCATAGGTTCCAGAACGTCTGCCGTTGTCTATGTCACTGCAGTTCGGCGGTCCGGCAACGGTCGAAAATGCCAGCCAGCGTCCGCCCATCCGCAAACAGCGTTCTGGATTCCTTGCATGGATGGTAAATTCAGATGGCGCTGTCCTGATCGACTCCAATATCAGGTTTCTGTCAAACCGTACCCGTGTGCTCTCGTTGTCAACATCAGCACCTGCTATCTTGAGGATCTGTCGGGCTTCGTCAAGCAGAAAATTGACACCAACCTCTTCCAGAACGGTGAGGGACGCATCGTGAATCCGCTCCATCTGTTCCAGCGACAGCAGTTCAACAGGGTCATAGGGATTCTGGACTTGCTGAAAGGGAAGCTGTGCGACGACCGAATCCGACCGCTTGGGTCGCCGCTTTCTCCGTGTTGCAGAATCAGCCACTTTCCAGCTCTGTCAAATTCGTCGCTCTGGAGTCACTGGAATCCATAAATGTTTCGAAGTTCCGCGTGAGTGCAGAGATTCATTTTCAGTCGCAAGGATAGTCGCATCGATTCATCAACTGATTCTCAGTCACCCAGCGTCTGGATCTCTAAATCTCCGTTTCGGGCAGATCAATACACTGCTTATGAAATCAGGCAGATAATATATATTTAAACGCCTTGACAATTCCTCATTATTTGCGCAGATCCTGTCGACCGCTAGCATATGAAACCCAAATCCGATCCCCTGCTCGAGCCCTTTCAGCTGAAGCATCTGCATCTTCGAAACCGGATCATCAGCACCAGTCACGAGCCTTCGTACTCCGAGGACATGTTGCCTAAACTCCGCTATCAGCTGTATCACGAGGAGAAAGCAAAAGGCGGTATCGCGTTGACTATGTTCGGCGGCTCAACACTGGTTGACCGGGACTCACCGCCGGCGTTCGGAAATCTCTACGCCGGCTCTGATGAAATTGTCCCCTACTTCAGGCAACTCGCTGATCGGGTCCATCAGTACGGGACCGCGGTCATGTGCCAGATCACGCATCTGGGACGGCGGACTTCACCTTACGTCAATGATTGGTTGCCGACGGTGGCGGCCTCGTGCGTGCGCGAACCTGCCCACCGTTCTTTTCCGAAGGAGCTTGAGATTGAGGACATCTCAAGAATCGCCAAGGCTTACGGTGCGGCAGCCAGACGCTGTGTTGACGGCGATCTGGACGGAATTGAGATCGAGGGATACGGACACCTGCTGGACGGATTCTGGGCGCGGCGCACCAACCGTCGTACTGACCGTTATGGCGGGAGTCTTGACAACCGCATTCGCTTTACCGTCGAGGTGATTGACGAGATTCGCAATCAGGTGGGCAGCGACTTCATCGTTGGCATCCGTATGGTTATCGATGAGGATCTTGCCGATGGACTGGAATTTGAAGAGGGCATGCAGATTGCGCAAATTCTGACCGATACCGGAAAATTGGACTTCATCAACGTGATCAAGGGACATGTCGATACCGACGAGGGGCTATCCCACGTCATACCGAATATGGGAACCCCTTCAGGGCCGCATCTCGAGTTCACTGCGGCGGTGCGTTCTGCCCTGAAACTACCCGTTTTCCACGCCGCGAGAATAGCCGATGTCGCAACTGCACGCCACGCAGTTGCGAGCGGTTGCGTCGATCTGGTCGGTATGACCCGGGCGCATATGGCTGATCCGCATATCGTCAGCAAGATTGAACAGGGTGCAGAGGATCAGATCCGACCCTGCGTGGGTGCAGGATACTGCATCGATCGGATCTATATGGGCGGCGAAGCGTTGTGTATTCACAACCCTGCAACCGGACGGGAGGGACAGATACCTCACATCGTACCGCCTTCACGGACTCACAGACGCGTTGTCGTAGTCGGTGCCGGCCCCGCCGGCCTGGAAGCCGCCAGGGTGTGCTCTGAACGGGGACACGATGTCGTTTTGTTCGAGGCGGCCGATCAGCCGGGCGGACAACTCAACACTGCGGCGCGAGTTGAACGCCGGCGCGAAATACTGGGCGTGACCGACTGGTTATACGGACAGTTGCAACGTCTTTCGGTGGAAATGAGATTCAACCACTATGCCGAAGCCGGAGACGTGATCCAGGAAAATCCCGACGTGGTCATTGTTGCGACAGGTGGTTCGCCCAACCTGACATTCTTGAAATACGGTGCCGATTGCGTTACCACGACCTGGGATGTTCTGGATGGTGCTGCAACATTGCATGACGACGTACTGATCTACGACGATAACGGACAACATCAGGCAATTTCCTGCGCTGAGTTCCTGATCCGCAGAGGTTCAACGGTCAGGTTCGCAACCCCCGACCGGCAGATCGCTGAGGAAGTCGGCGGCACCAACTACCCGGTCTATTACAAACTGTTCTACGAGAACAACGTGGAGATGATCGTCAGTCAGCGTCTGATCGGCGCGCAACGCAAAGACGGGACGCTGGTCGGGCACTTCTACAACGAGTTCGACCGCTCTGCCACCCAGATTGAGGCTTCCCAGATTGTCGTCGAGCACGGCACGCTCCCAAACGACGAACTATATTTTGACCTCAAGCGCGACTCACTCAACCACGGTATTATCGATTTTGACGCCCTGGTCAATGGAACTCCCCAGAATACGGTTGCAAATCCCGACGGCAACTATCAGCTGTTCAGGGTGGGAGACGCAGTGGCAAGCAGAAACATATATGCCGCCTTGTATGATTCAATTAGACTCTGCCTTCAGATCTAGATGACCGCCAGAGCCATCGACATCGCGATCATCGGCGGCGGCATTGCCGGTGCATCTGTCGGATCCTTTCTGGCAAATTCAGGTGTGCAGGTACATCTTTTCGAAATGGAAGACTCGCTCGCCTATCACACGACCGGACGAAGTGCCGCGCTGCTGACCCCATATTACGGACCCGACTCGATGAAGGCATTCGCGACAATCGGACGCTCGTACCTGGAAAGTGAATCGGCACAGGCTGAAGACCCGCTGATCGAACCCCGGGACCTGCTGACCGTGATCGACGCCAATCAGACACTTACAGTCGAAAGACCGCCTAACTGCGTCTGGTGGGACGAATCCACCTGCCTCGAAAAAGTGCCCTTTCTACGAAGCGGGAAATTCCTCGGCGGCATTGTTGACAAGGAAGTCTTCAGTATTGACGTGCACGCCCTTCATTCGCATTATGTACGCAACATAACCCGTAAGGGCGGTGTCATCCATCTTGACTCGAGGATCGATAGTCTCAATCAGGATCCATCTGGCTTTTGGGAACTCAGTACGGACGGACAATCCTATAAGACACCGACCGTATGCAATGCGGCAGGCGCCTGGGGTGATGAACTCGCCCGCATTGCAGATATCGCACCCGTAGGACTTGTACCAAAACGGCGAACTGTTGCTATTCTCGATAGCAGTCAGTTTCCAGACGTCAATTTCGACATAGAAACTTTCGTCGTAGTGGAGCCGAACTACGTCTATTTCCAGAATTTCGGTGTCGGCAAACTCATGCTGTCGGCTGCTGACCAGACTCCAAGTGTCCCCTGCGATGCACAACCTGACGAAATGGATCTGGCGGTTGCCATTGCAAGATTCGAGGAGACGACCGACCTTAAGGTCACGCGTATTGATCACAGCTGGGCTGGCCTTCGAACTTTTGCCCCTGACCACAACCCTGTCATTGGTTGGGAACCTCACCGCGAAGGTTTCTTCTGGCTGGTCGGTCAGGGTGGTTACGGCATATTTTCGTCGCCCGGCATCGGCTGCTACGCTGCCTCGCTGCTCAGTGGCAGTGAGCCTCCGAATGCCTACGTACAGTCGCCGTTTGAATTCAGTACGCTGTCACCTGACCGCTTCCGACTGACCTGATATCCGGCAATCCAGGAAGCTTACAGTCCTGACAGGGCTTGGTCGAGGTCGGCGATCAGCTCATCCACATCCTCGATGCCGACTGACAGCCGGATCAGATTGACCGGCACCTGACTGTGCTGTCCCTCAACGGTTCTTCGATGCTCGATCAGACTTTCAACGCCACCCAAAGACATCGCACGGACGAATACGTACGCCCAAGAGGCGAATTTCCGGGGTGGCTCGGAAGACCTGGATACAGAACCGGATCAACTGCATCGTGCGATTCCAGGAACCGGGTGGTTCTCATGGCATTGTCCGAAGTCCGCTCATAACGGATCGACAGTGTTCTCATTCCCCTGAGCAGCATCCATGGCTTGAACCTGGTTCCTGCCACTCATACAGAGAGTGTCTTTTCAAGTCGCACTGAGGTTTCTGGGTTAAGTGCTCGGTAAAACATGTAATCGATACGTAAGAGCGGCAAGTGAAATCGGGAATTGTCCAGCACGAAAAACAAAAATATTTTCATTCTTGCAATATTGAATTGTTCGTGCAAGAATGCAAGAATGATTTCAAGAGAAGTTCTGAACCAAATTTATCAGCATCTTGCTCAGTGTTTACCCCCACTGAAAATTAGAAAGTAATTTTCAGTGGGGGTAAACAATAGATGAACTTGGTCAGTTTTTCCTAGCGCTTCTTATTGTTCAGTCGAAAAAGTGTTTAGAAACTGTCTGCTCCATAGAAGTTTCTTGTCCGCATCGCTTAGTTCGGCTTCTTCGCATACGGCCTCCCAATGTTGCTCGATTGCAGTAATGAGCTTTTCGAAAATCATACGGGCTTGTTCATCAGACAGCAAGAAGTTATGTGCCGCTTCAAGACAGGTTCTAAGCCGGCTGAGGCTGTTGTTACCACAGATCAACATAGCTTGTGAAGCTTCATTGCCCGTGCGATTTTGCGGACATATGTCATAGGCGGGTGTGAGAGTCAGGTCCCTGCCATCCCAAAATGCCGCATGGTTGCGCGCGTGATCATCCGTATTCCCACAAAGAATGTTAAAAACGAGCCGAGAGAATACTTCCACGAGGGTTTTTCTCGGATTTGTGAAGCGGTGACGGATGATTTCAGCAAAGGTTTCGTAACTGGCGTAATGTGCCATCATTTCATCTAGGCTAAGCAAAGTCAACGCAGAGACCATGGCCTTGCGCAGCCAAATGTTGTGCTTTGGAATTCGGTCAAACCGCTCGATCAGGAGCACGTCTTTACCAACGGCTTTGGTCAGTTGGACCGGTGCGACATTCAGTTCAGCTAACGCAGCAAGCCGCATTGCAATGAATTCAGCTTTGATAACACTGTAAAGATCAGTGCTAGAGGAAAACTTCGCAATGTACTTTTTATCCTGATCTTGGATCAAGGCCTTTGGACGCGCGCCGCCGATCGAACTGCTGTGGAACAACGCTTGATCCAGCTCAGGCGTGAATAGATCCCCCTTTTCGACCCGTTCGGAGGATTCAAGTAACTCTTCTATTGTTGGGTTTTCCGCAATTCGCGGCACGTATTCTGTTGGCGAACGTTGAAAATCGAGTGCACCGATTCGATCAGAACCGGATTCCAGCAAGTAGGTCAGTTCATCCAATTCATTGGTATCCGTGTCCGCACCCTTTAGTCCGAGTAGTTTATTGATAATGACACGCCGGCCCCATGCATCGGGTGAGGCATCCCGGATGCAGCCAGGCATAGCCAAACCTTCTGACAGAGGCAGAACCCCACTCTGCAAGGGTAATTCCGGCTCATAAATCGAAATGGCAGGCTGACTGTCACCAATTCGTTCAAGATAGCTCTTGCCGTAGTTGAATCGGACATTGCCATTGTCAGCTTCCAACCGTCCGGCTACAACAGGTTCCGTTGCGTTCGGCAACCATATCCAGACGAAGGCTTCTTTCCCGCTGCTAGAAGTCATCATGCACCATCTTGGTTTTGTGGCGAACAGACTTCGGCAACAATTCCAGTTCTTGTTCTGTACGGTGCAGGTGCTTCTCTAGTGTGCTCCGATCCGCGTCAAATAGCTTTAAGCCAACTATGGTCGCGACTTCGAATACCACGCCAATTTCACATTTAGGATTTCCTTTCTCGATGCGTTGCAGCAGTCCTCTGGAAATTCCAGCGCGATCTGCCACTTCCTGCATAGTGAATTCGCGTTTTTTCCGCGCTGTGCGAATCAGGCGTCCAAGAAGGACGGACGCAGTTTGACTGTATCGCGAGTAGGTGCGTGTTATGGACTTTGGCATCAATTCTATTATTGCTTCATATATGAACCATAGAATTATTTTATGGTTCTTATATGAATCATTATAGTAAACTGCTTCGTGTTGCGTTGACCCCTCGCCAAAGCAACACAATGTCCACAAGCACAAAGATGGTTTCAGTGTGCTGCGATGGGTTATCTCATGGCGATGTACCGGAGTCCAGACCGTCAAATTATCGGCAAATTTTACGAATCGTCAGTTCTCGCATACCAAAAGTCGTCAAGTCGATTGCTAAACACACTGGCGCATAGAGTCCGCCTGCTTTACACCAATGCATTCCGCCGCCGCACTTGAGTGCGACAGCAGTATCGATCAGCAATGTACGTTCCTTGAATTCGGGCGTTCCGAACCCGTCCATCCATTGTCGTAATTCTGCCCCTTGCTCTACATCACGTCTTTCGTTCAAATGTTGATATCAACATTTGAGCAACAATTGTCGGGTGGAACTTGCACACACCAGAGTCAAGTGCCTTTCCACGGCGCACTTCTGACAGACACAAGTTACTTGAATTCATAGGACTTGAGCACTGAGGGCCGCTTGGCGACTCAAGTCATTTTGAGTGGTGCATGCCGTAGCCAAGTTGGCGCACAACTTTTCGAAATGTCTTTTCAGATTTAATCGGAACGCTGAGGTGCTTTTCGCCTGATCGCATACACAGTTTTTGAGTGTGTCTGTTGGAAGCAATGTCTGCTGCGACTTCCTCGCTGATGCACTCGATCAGTATTGCACTTCCGCGCACGCTGAGTGCACGCGCATTTTGTTCACTGCTACGCAGAAAGCCTTCAACCTTCTCCGGCAGCGGTTGATCATCCCTTGAGATCAGAAAATCCCTCAGGTCGTTGACATCGGCTCCGTTTTCGACCGATAACAGAATTTTGTCGCGAGCAAGCCGCCAAGTGTTTTCGGCTTCCTCGTTTGCAAACCTCTCAAGTGTCAACCGCTCAGAAGCGGATAAGGGTTTCGCAACTTGTATTCTTGAATCGGAAAACACAGAAATAGGTGTTGAACTCTCTGACTGATGCTGATAGCTGTCTTCGAGTCCCAGGCAGTAGGCGCCAAGCGCGGTCAGACGAAAATACTCAAGACCATCGTATTGACTGATCCACACAAGTTCCTGAGCACCCCACAGATTCCGGAAATCATATTTTGCATGCTGAATGCGATTGACGGACACGCTAAAAACTTTTCAATATTCATCACGCCAGGCGGCTATCGCCTGACGCCCCTATATGATGTCATGTCAGTATCACCCTATCCACAATTCCAGCAGCAAAAAATCGGACTGGCGATGGCGGTTGGCAACCGCAATGTTTATCGGGTGCATTGGATTTCCCCCAGACACTTTCGTCAGACCGCGGAAAAAGCCGGTCTCCCGAATGAGGAGGTCGATCTGATTTTTGATGAACTGATTGGGCGAACCGATCTTGTTGTCTCTGAAATCGAAGCGCTTGCTCAAGAAATGAGGATACCGGAACCGACATACATACCGATACTGGATGTCTTGAAAGAAAGGGCTCAAACGCTTGATTCATGACCTTGAACAGTCGAAACCGTAAGACCTTGGTTTGTGTTTACAACTATGAGATGTAAAGGGGCAACACAGGTGTTTTTCATAAGGTCAATTGTAAAGGAAGCATCATCGCTTAGAACGTGGTGCTCGACAGTTAACTGATTGACGACCTGGAAAACTCACAGTCCTGACAGAGCCTGATCGAGGTCGGCGATCAGCTCATCCACATCCTCGATGCCGACTGACAGCCGGATCAGATTGACCGGCACCTGACTGTGGCGTCCCTCAACGGTTCTTCGATGCTCGATCAGACTCTCAACACCACCCAGAGAAGTCGCACGGACGAATACGTTCACCGATGAGACAAACTTGCGGGCCGCCTCAGCACCACCTCTCATCAAGATCGACATCATGCCGCCATATCCATTCGACATCTGCCGGCATGCGATGTCGTAAGTCGGATGGCTTGGAAGACCCGGATAAAGAACCTGATCAACCGCATCGTGCGATTCCAGGAATCGGGCGATTTTCATGGCATTGTCCGATGCCCGCTCATAACGGATCGACAGTGTTCTCATTCCCCTGAGCAGCAGCCACGCCTCAAAAGTTCCAAGCAGTCCACCGGTCAGCTTGCGGACCTCGATAATGTCGTCCCATCGAGGCGTCTTGCGCCGGGTTACAAGCACACCAGCGTTGAGGTCGCTGTGACCGTTGAGGTATTTCGTTGCCGAGTGAAAGACGATGTCTGCGCCGAGCTCCAAAGCGCACGTCGTTACCGGTGGTGCCGCAGTGCAATCGACCGCCAGAATCGCTCCGGCTGCGTGCGCCTCATCCGCTGCTCGGCGAATGTCCAATACCTCCCAGGACGGATTGATCGGCGATTCAATCCATACAATCGCAGTCTTCCCCGGCTGCAATGCCGCACTGAGTCCGTCAGGATCAGAGGGATGAAACAGCGTCAGCCCCAGACTCCTCTTTTCAGAAATCCGCTTCAGCCAGTCAACGGTACCGTGATACATGACTCTGGGTGCGACAATATGCTGCCCCATGTCGACTGTCTCAAATACCGCCGCGATCGCCGCTAGTCCTGAAGCGAAGAACAAGGCCGCCTCACCACCTTCCAACTTGCAGACTATTCTTTCAAGTTGAGTGTAGGTCGGATTGTCATAGCGGCTGTAGACATAATCACCGATCAACTCGAGATTCTCGTCTCTGGCAAATGTGACCGAAGGCATGATCGGCGGGACAATTCCACCGCTCTGTCCGTCAATATAATGCCCGGCCTGAGCCAGTAACGTCTTGTAATCGTTCATTTTTTATCGCCAATGGTTGGTTGTCGAGCAATTTGTGCTCGTAAGGGATTGATGAGCAGTTGTGTCAGATCAATCAATTCTTCAGGTTGATGGGCAACTCCATCAGGTTCGGCAGACAATAGATGTTCAACTGGATGCCACCCCCAACTGACTGCAATGGTCGCGACACCAGCCTTTATACCCTCTTCAATGTCACTGACCGTATCGCCAACCATACATGTATTGACTGATGCCGAATCATATCGCTTGATGAGGGACTTGATTTTCACCGACTTGGCACCGGGTGAGTCGCCTCCGATCACATCGTCGAAATACCGTTCAATCGCATGGTTTGCCAGTACCTTGCTGACAATAGGCGCAGGTGTCGCTGAAACGATTGCAAGTGTGCCCGAATGGCTGAGCTGCCTGATCACCTGTTTCATATTCGGAAACAGTCGGACTTCGTCTGCGACCCGGTCGAGTTCCTGATCCAGGAACTCAAGGAACTTGGGTATCTGCTCGGTACCGACCCCGATTCGATCGCTGATTTCCCCGATTGTCATTCGCTGGATGTTTCGCAAATCATCCGGGGTGAATCCGGTCGGTTGATTCAGCTTGTCGGAAGCAATTCTTACCGACCGCGCAAATATATCGATTGAGTCGACTATGACACCATCGTAGTCGAGTAATACGATTGACTTCACGTCGTCATGCCAGACAGGATATGAGCAGGGAAACTTGAACTGCCAAAGTCGCTGGAAATCACTCGCAAGTACGCAAGCGGATTCTCAATGCCAAGTGATTCAGTCCGTATACGCAAAAAATTGGGGTGTCGTTCAAATGACACCCCAATTCATTCCAGGTCCGGTTAAACTCCGAAAAGAATTAATTCGGAACGGAACCGTCGACTCCCATCACGTAGTAGTTCATCCCCAAAAGATCACCGTCGCTCATGACCTCACCGGCGGCAACTACCTCGTTGCCGGCTTGGTCCATGATGGGACCGGTAAATGGATGAAGTGTTCTGTTGCGAATTCCTTCAACAGTTTCGTTGGCTTTCGCAATGACCTCTGCGGGTAAAGACTCAGCATTGAAATCTGCCATCACCACCATTCCGTCTGCAATGCCGGCCCACACATCCTGAGACTGCCAGTTTCCGTCCATCACATCTTGTGTTCTTTGGACATAGTATGGCCCCCAGTTGTTGACGATTGCTGTCAGATGGGCCTTTGGTGCAAAAGCATGCATGTCCGAGGCCTGACCGAATGCCAGAATCCCGCGTTCTTCAGCGACCTGTAACGGTGCGGGAGAGTCAGTATGCTGAGTGATGACATCGGCACCCTGGTCAATCAATGCCTTGGCGGCGTCGCCCTCCTTGCCGGGATCGAACCAAGTGCTCACCCAGACCACTTTCACCCTCGCATCAGGATTTACACTATGCAGTCCCAAAGTGAATGAATTGATGCCGCGCACGACTTCCGGAATGGGAAACGAGGCGATGTAACCGATAACATTCGATTTAGTCATCGCACCGGCGATCTGTCCGATTACATATCTGCCTTCATAGAATCGGGCGGAATACGTGGCAACATTATCGCCTCGCTTATAACCGGTTGCATGTTCAAAGTGAACGTCTGGAAAATTCTTAGCGACTTTATTCGTGGGGTTCATATAACCAAATGAAGTGGTGAAGATGAGATCGTGTCCGTCAGCAGCCAGCTGTCGGATCACGCGCTCCGAGTCCTGTCCTTCCGGAACGAATTCCACGTAAGTGGTCTGGACTTTATCACCAAAAGCTTGTTCGACTGCCAGTCGTCCTTCGTTGTGCTGATAGGTCCATCCATGATCGCCGACGGGTCCGATGTAGACAAATCCCACTTTCACCGGATCGTCCGACAGGACAATCGAAGAGGCTGTCAGTCCAAACAACGCGGCCGCGAGAGCCAATGTAATTCTTTTCATTTCCTTCTCCAATAACTGAATTCGTTAAATGTACATCTCGTACTGTTGTCAATCTATTGTAGAATCATTTTATAAGTTTTCGTATGAGTAAGAAAACAAATTGAAGTCGACCTTTTTGCGAGTATCCGAAAAGAGAATTCTGGACTGGGACAAGTCGATCAAGTAATCTCGGAGCAACTCGAATCTGTAGCAGCGATCGGTGCAACGGATGGAATCCACTATCCGCACAAAGCGATTGCCAACTCGAACGGCGAATGCGTATTGACGCACACGCTGGAACCGAGCGCGTCAATGGCGCTGAATATTCGTTGCGATGTCCTGGATAAAGCACATCGGCATTATGAAGTTCATTGGTCATCTGCGCATTTGGATGCCGTTGCATCGCCTGATCTTTACCAGGTGATCGCAGGAGTCATTCCAGCATTCAGGCCGATACTCAATGGGAAATATCCGATAGTGCGACGACAGCCTTCCAGGGCAGAGGCTGAATCATCTTACGGAGAATATGTTGTGTTGCAACGAGTTGATCATGTTGTCACAAGTGAGTGCCGACATACACTCAGAGAACTTTCTAATCTACGGTAATCAGGAGACAGAAACGTTGGAAGAGATCACAATAAAGACAAGGAATCTCGAACTCTCGGCACTCGCCTGGGGCAGCAGCGATCTGCCGGCAGTCATTGCATTGCATGGCTGGCTGGACAATGCAGCCAGTTTCATCCCAATCGCCGAGCATCTCGAAAACTTAAGACTTATCGCGCTCGATATGCCAGGTCATGGCAAGTCCCAACATCGCGCCGGAGTCAACGCGTACCATTTCATCGACTACGCAACTGATGTCATCCTCGCTGCCGATGCGCTGGGGCTTGAGAATTTCAGTTTGCTCGGTCACTCACTGGGTGCGGGTGTGGCCGGCGTCATCTGTTCGGTAATTCCGGAGCGCATCAATCGTCTCGCCATGGTCGAAGGGTTGGCCCCCGTAACCGGACCTCCTGAGAGATTTGTCGATCAACTGCGCAGTCACGTTGACCGTGCCACTCAAGCTCGCGTCCCGCCAAGAACCTACAAGAATCTCGATGATGCCGCCAAGGCGCGCCAGCAGGCCGGACTGATGTCACTGGCTTCGGCACGACTCATTGTGCGCAGAAATCTGATTGAATCGGAAGATGGATTCACATGGCGCACCGACCGCTTCCTGCGCCAACCCTCACCCGTCTACCTCGTAGAGGAGCATGTGACCCGCTACCTTGAGAGTATCCAGTGCGAATCAATCCTGATTCGATCCAAGGATGGAATCATACTGAATTGGGAAGCTCTGCGGGGCCGGGAGAAATACCTTGATCGGCTAACCGTGATCGACATCGAGGGAGGACATCATTGCCATATGGACCTGCCAGAAATCGTCGCACATTATGTCTTGCCATTTCTCAGCGGCTGATTTGTGTTGGATTTCATATCGGAGCATGATGCATAATTGAACTCATCGTTGCGCGGTCGCAACATCATCAGTACGGACAATTGTGATGAAACTGTTTGACTATCTTGCCAACGACAAGTTCAGAAAACGCTTCAAGCGACTTGGTGTGATCGCATTCCTATTCTTTCTGATCAAAGGATTGCTGTGGCTGATCATTCCCGGATTGCTCATTTATTTTGGATACTCCGGCCTTGACTGGTAGCAACAGACACAGTCAAACTGCGAACGGGCAGATACAAACCTGATAAAATTTTACTTGACCGATTTTCCAGTTGATTGCCTGAAAGGTAAACCACCGCCCATCATGCCTGCAGCAAAGAAGAAGATGTATCGCGTTCTGTTCCATAACCAGTCGAAGGTGTATGAACTTTACGCCCGGCGTGTCGTGCAAAGCGATATATTCGCGTTTCTTGAGGTCGGGGATATCGTTTTTGGCGAACAGTCGAAGTTGGTCGTCAACCCCGGCGAAGAACAGCTGAAAACCCAATTCAGCGGCGTCAACCGAACCTACATTCCCGTCCATTCGGTCATCCGCATCGATGAGGTTGAAAAGGAAGGTTCGGCGAAAATCCACGCCAGCGGAGAAAAGGGCGTCGTTACGCCGTTCCCCCTGCCCTACACACCGCCTGAAGGCGTATCCAGCGAATAACTCGAACTTCTTCTTGGGAGATTCAGCCCTGCGAGGCTGAATGATCAGTCGGCGACTTTCTGATTGGGCTCAATCGCTGTGCTTTTCGTCGTCGCTCGGGTCTTGGTCCAACTGCCTTAGTGAATGGACACTTTGCTCCAGAAGATAATCACCGTCGCTGTCGTCAGACGCACACAGTTCAACTACACCCTCAGCCACTGCCTGATGCAACTGCTTCTGACGTTGGTCAATCTGGCTGAGTAAAGACACGGTGTCGATAAAGTGGGATCGTACGTTTGACCGGTATTCATTCATTTCGGTCTGCAATTTTTCAAGCTGCTGTTTGGCACCGTTGTTCTTGCTCTGAGTGCGGGCAATCATATATCCGACGATGCCACCACCGAAAACTCCGATGACCAGCGCCAGTATGATGTTGGGGGTAAATTCCACAGCAATTACAAATGGGTATGATTGGCGGCTAACTCAGTAATTCTCTGACAATGAAGCGGCTGAACGCCCGATCGCAGTGATCCGGGATACTATGCCACCACAAAACACATCAATTCTATATTGTTGAAAGTCACAATAAATTCATAGACCTGCGTATGCCATCGGTCGCAGCTTACGCCTTATGACTACTCGCATTATACGCAAGTGATACCGAATTGCACGAAGTACCTTTTTCCCAAAACGGCAAGTGATGAAATGTAATGTGCACTCAGATTTGCAGACACAGTGAATCGTGAGATCGGAGTCATTCATACAACGGTCTTTCTCACCCTTGTATGAATCGATCTGCCGATTGGTGCTTAAACATCGAACGTAAACATCTCTATCTGACATCTGATCGTTCACGCGACACCAAAAGGTCTATCGCCGAAATCATCGCCATGCTGTGATCGCGCCCTGCCAGGTTGTCGACGAGTTCAAGCCTTAGCGGACGCACTTTTCTTTGCAGATGATAATCTTTGATCTGTCCCCCCCCCCCGAATAAAATCAAAAAAAGCCTTGTGTTTCCGGCGCGGATCGTCAGTTTCCTCCGATATCGCATAAAAATAACGGTACCCCAATTCCCGCAGTTTTGCGGTTACCCGCTTTCCCTTCTCTATTTGCGATTCGTAATGCCCTTCCATTGCAATAATCGGCAGTACTGCAGACAGAAAATCGGATGCTCCGTCAATCATCTCGCATTCATGATCTTCGACATCAATCTTGACAAAAGAAACATCATTCAACTCAAGCGGCTTCACCAACGAATCAAGCTTGTCCACTGAAATTGTTGTACTGCCATGTCGGTCGGTAATATAAGATCCACCAATGTTGTGAGAATTAATCTGAAAATTCAATTTACCTGAAGCATCAGACAAACCTAATTCCACAACCTCAATTGGTTGTCCTACAGAATTTGCCCGTAACAATCCCGCCACCATTGGATTAGGTTCAAACGCCACTACCCTCTCGAAATGCTTCGCAAAGAAGACCGCGTGGTTGCCGATATTCGCACCAATATCCAAGGCTGTCGTATGATGCGGAAGATGTGGAAACACATCACGGGAGAGAAGGGCAAGTTCCGATCTTTCGAAACCTCCGTTACACGTTATGGAATTGGAAATGAGATCACCTAAGAATACAGCGCGGACAGACGAAACAAGTACTTCCTTCTGATACCACCGCACGAATTTTTTCGTACAGCTGCGCAGTAGTCTATACCTGAGATACAGCCTTAGATTGGCAAGGTATCGCAATGCACGATTCAAAACAGTCATGGTTCAGAAAAATATGAGACTTGGAGATACTTTCTCAAGTTCGTCCAGTGCTTGAGCAACTGTACCCACCCCCAATAACACCGATGATAAACTACTCGGCTGGTAAATCCCACAGCCTTTGGGTGACTCGCGTAATCCGAAATCCAATCAACCCAGAAGTCCTCACCCGAAACTTTCGGATCAGAAATCCAACTTGTTGGTATTCGGCCACTTGGGGTCGTCAATGCTGATATCCCCGATTTCGGCTGCGAATGCGTCAGCCACCAAGTCCGCTACGTTGCTGCCAGTCAGAGTCAGCAGAAATGCTTCCAAGTCATCGATTTCAGATTCAGTTAAATTCAGTGGACGGATGAACGGTGACAGCAGTTCGTTGGCAATGCCGCCTTCGTTGTAAAACTCAATGACTTCCCTCAGGGTGTTGAACTGCCCGTTATGCATATACGGTGCGGTCAACGTAATGTTTCGAAGAGTCTGAGTGCGGAACTTCCAGCGATCATTCGGATTTTCGGTAATTCGATACAAGCCCAGGTCATTGGTGTTTCTGTTTCTTGAGACAGACAGAATGGTCTGATTGGGAACATCCGCAAAAATGCCCGGTGCCAACTGTACCCGCGTGGTTCGACTGTCCGTTGAGGAAGGCTGACCGGCTGATACCGCATATCCGAGCCCGGTGTTGTGAAAGTCATGGTCAACGAACAATGCATGGTCTTCCCCAACCCTGTGACAGACGATGCACTGCCCCTTCCCGGAGAATACACCAAAGCCCTTCTTTGCAGATTCACTGATCGCATCGGCCTGTCCACCAAAATACCAGCGATCAAAAGGCGCATCGCCCGAAAGCAAAACCCTTTGGTAACTAGCGAGTGCAAATCCGATCGTCGCGATGTCCGGACCGCGATTGTCAAATGCCGCCTCAAACAAACCATCGTAATCCTGAATTTGCTGAATTTTCCTGATGACATACCCAATCGACGGGGCGGCCATTTCATTTCTGGCAGTGATCGGCTGCCAGACCTGGTTCTCAAGACTGATTTCCCGGCCATCGAGAAAAAGGTTTTCCTGGTAGGCTACGTTGTATAGCGTGGGAGAATTGCGCAGAACCGAACGTCCCTCAACGCCGACAGCGGTGGCGAGTTCATTGTTTGTAAATCCCTGTTCAGGAATATGACAGACCGCACACGACAGCGTGTTGTTGATCGACAGCCGGCGGTCAAAAAACAGCTTCCGGCCGAGATCGATCTTTTCGCGCGTGATGGGATTGTCCTCGGGGAACACAACCTGCGGCAGACCCAGAGGAGGATTCTCCACGTAGCGCATGAGGTCTTTCTTGACACCGCGCCTTTCCAGCAGACTTCTGGAATCAGTGCGATACTCTTCGCTCTCGTAACCTTCCTTGACGTCACCCGGCCCGAAAGCCTGGCTGGCATCAAATTGCTGATCGGAATCCAGTTCTCCACTGGTGCTCGACAATGCCGGCAACACAACCAGCAGGCACAACAATCCGCCGACTGACCAATAACCGAACGGCAAAAATCTGGATTTGCACCTCATCGGACATTATTCCGATTTGGATTCCAGCAACAGCGTATCCAAGTCGTTCATCAGAATGTCGGGGTGCAGAAACGAGACACTGTAGATATTGCGAACATCCCGCTTTTTGTCGATCAGGTAGACCCGGAGCATATGCACATACTCGTCCATGTGCACACCATGCTCATCATGAGGCTTGACTGCGAACTGACCATAGCCGTCCAGTATCGGCTGCAAGTCAGTTTGACTGTCTGTTGTCAGAAATTCCCAGTCGACACCGCCTCGATGGAACGACTTTGCCACGCCGGAAATGATTTCCGGCTTGTCAAATTCAGGATCGAATGAAACCGTCAGCAAGGCAACCTCTTCAGCCAGTTCCGGACGTTGATTGATCCTGGACTGGACCTTGTAAAGCACTGCGTTCGCCAGCGGACATCCATTGACATCCGTACAGCGGGTGAAAATGAAACTGAGAAAAACAAACCGATCGGACATGAGATCATGCAGACTCGCCATGGATCGATCACCCTTGACCACCGTACCATCGGTGGCGGGCATGATCACCGGCAACTGGTAAGTTCCGGCAGCAGGCGGTTCGTAGGGCAGTTCACCCCAACCGGGCCCCCTGGACGCGGAATGAACCAGAGCAGTCGTACACGTCAAACTCAGTACCGCCATCAACAAGATCCGTCTGCAACGTACAGAGTTCATTGTGTCGACTGCCCCCAAGAGATCTTCTGATCTCAATGCTGTTCCGATCGGTTTACGGCAATCCTGGACCGGATCAGTTCAATCCACCGTTGACTCTGATTGCGTCAACTTTCGCAAACTTGGAATTCGGGTTGACTTTCCCGTAAATCGAGTATGAGCCGAACCGCATCTGGTGAGCCCGTCCGAGTCCTTCCGCATAGAAGTCGACGGTCCACTTGTGCGTCAGTTTTTCGCCATCCCAATGATAAAGCTTTACATACTGCTCATCATCATCTCCGAGCTTGTCCCAATTGCCCAACAGCGAGCTTGAGAAATAAACCCGTTCGCCGTCCCAGCTCTGCGACACCATATTGATTTGCTTGCCGATCACTTCCTCGTATGTCTGCTTTGGCGCATGTGGATCCGAGATGTCAAAATATCGTGCCTTCCCCTCAAGGAAAGTATCGACCCACAGACCCTTGTCATCGGATGTGATGGAAATGTCAACTGGCAACGGTACCGATGAGGGATCGCCTATGTCGGCTACCGCTTTGGCTTGCCACTCACCCTGATCGTCTTCGTAGATCAGCCAGATTTGAGAGGTCAATGCTGTACTGGTGAAACAGTATCGATTGTCCGCACCCCAGGCACAGCGGATCTCGAGCGGTGTACCCGGAACATCAAGCACCTTTTTGGGCTTTCTCGCATGCATGTCCCACACAATCATGGTGTTCCCGAATCGTTTCATCGCCGCACCATCCTGCAACATCTGACCGAAGTCCATCATGTAGTTCGACCAGCCGGTGAAGGAGGAGGTCAACATGATGTTCAGGTCTGCCTTCACACGAACATCGTAGCCGTATCCATCAGCAAACTGGCCTGACTTGACAGCACCGCGCAAATCGGAGTCCGTTGGCATCCAATGGGTCGCGACATATTCGCCGGCATTGTTGTATTCTGCCATTCCGGTACGCCCGCCATGATCCACATTATTGGACAGTGCGGTGACCATCATGCGACCAGGCAGCGCATAGAACGTATGCGGCCCGACCAATCCACCGGACTTCTCTGTGAAATCAGTAACAACCTTGTGCAGAGTCGGCTTGCGCGGATCGCTGTGAATGTCGAATATAAAAATCTGATTGGTATCCAGACCGCCCGCCCAGAGGTACTTGCGGTCATCCGACAGTCCTGAATGATGTGCCTCATTTCGACCGCCGACCGACAGGACATTGACCACCGAGCCATAAGACTCGGAACTTGGATTTGCATCTATCGTGACCAACTTGTCCTGCTCGTCTCCAACACCTTCGACTCCCAGTGTCCAGACATATACGTAGTCTTCCTGACCGGTAATCTTGGCGATATACGGAGACATGCATGTCTCGTCAGCTTGTGCATTAGACACTGATGCCAATGGTATTACCGACGCAATGACTAAACTTATGATTCGCTTCATCGAATTCTTCCTCCAATTTTTTCCAAACTTGCTACTTTCCAGTATGATGCCGAATGCATCGTATCAAAAATGCCCTTATATCGTATTGTTGCAGCCATAAGCAAGTATGTACCCTGGCTCATTGGAAATGAGGCTTTGCAGCCAATGAGGCACGAACCCACACACAAAAACAATATTTCATCCCAGGTCGAAGTAATCGGGGAGGATCAACCAGTATCAGGGAATTCAGCGATTGATCCGATGGACACAAAAGACCGGTAATTGGAGAGAAATTCCTGCTCGATCGCTGCAGTTGGACTCAAGAAGAATTCGTAAAAATGCTGGTCCAGCACACGATTCGGATGGCTGATACCGCTTGACATCATAGCCGCAACCTGAGATCGCCAAATGAGACACACCGGAGCAAGGCGGGAGCGAATGACATTGCGGCAATTCCATGAACCTTGCAAATTGTCTGGAGCACGTCTGACACCTTGGGGATTCTCACCTGTCCGACCAAAGTCGAACAGCCCCCAATCCGTTCATTCATCGCAATGAACAGTCTTGCATATCGTCCCCGCGCAAGCCTGCGCCGCGCACCGCCGCACAAGTACGCTCGATTTTCGCATGTAAGGAATTGGCCCGACCTGCATGAATCGGGGGCGTTTTAAGACCACTCATCAATAAAGCGAAGTAGCGTTCGAAACATGCAGTCAATCCCTCGTCTGGGACGCAGGCTGCAATCTGATCAAGTTCTTCGGCCAAACTCGCACTTCTCACCGCTGCATGCTCACGGACCTGTCGATGAAACTGATTCAGTTGTTCGTCCGTCTCTATCGCATTGTCAATCCAGGCCCTGAAGACGAACGCACGTTCGACAAATTGACGGATGTCGGCCGCCATCGCGAGGCTGTTTTCGTCGGCGACAGGAAGATTCGGCATCATCCGCTGAATGATGCCTGAAAAAAGACCAAAGGAGTTTGTCCGCACAATATCACCGCGTGGATTGAAGACCGGAACGTCACCGACTCCGCAACTTGGGGACCTCGCCTTGAAAATGCAACCGCTGATTCCGGCAAGTCGGTCGGTGCGAACTTCAGCTGCAAGATCTGCCATCCGCTCGGTATAGTCCTGCCCTTCACCGCTTGCGGTAACCATGCGCAATTCTCCCGGCATGCCTTCAACCAGTATGAGCGGTGGCCTTGGAATGCCCATACCCAACTCCACTTCAGGACAGGTCGGCAACAGTTCCGCAACCGGTGCGAGTGTGTCAATGATCGTCCGGATTCGCTTGTGGCCGCCATCATAGCGGACTGATTCGCCGATCAGACAGCTGCTGATTCCTATCCTCATGCCCGCCTTGATCTTCATACACCCATTCGAAATCACCGTTTGAATACACACGTATAATAATCCAACAATTCGATCCAACACCCGAGGGTCCGTCATGTCGTACAAAACAATCCGCTCGCTGATTCTGGGAGTCGCCATACTGATTGTGGCAGCACCGCCAGTACCGGCTTCCCAGAAAGATACGCTGATCATTGGAATGTCTCAATTTCCAGCGTCATTTCACCCCAATTTCGAGGCCATGACAGCAAAGTACTACGCGCTCAACTTCACGATGCGCCCCTTCACCGCCTACGACAAGGATTGGAATCTTGTCTGCATGCTGTGTACACAGTTGCCCACGATGGAAAACGGCGGTGCAAGGCTGACTGATCTGGGAGATGGCAAACAGGGCATTGCGGTGACCTTCACAATACAGCCGGATGCGACCTGGGGTGACGGAACACCCGTCACCACGCGGGATGTCGAGCATACGATTGAAGTTGGCAAGAATCCGGCAACCGGAGTTCTGGGCGCCGAATTCTATCGCCGGGTATTGTCCGTTGAAGTCGCTGATGACAAGACCTTCACTCTGCATATGGATCGCATCGACTACAAGTACAACGCGCTTGATCTCTACCTTGTCCCGGAGCACATAGACCGCGCGGTATACGCCGCGCCGGCTGAGTACAGGAACAGGAATATATACGACAACGATACCTACAACCCCGGACTGTACTTCGGGCCCTATCGAATCTCCAAGGTCGAGCCTGGCGCATATATTGAATTGGTGCGAAACGACACCTGGTATGGCAAGGCTCCCCATTTCTCAAAAATCATCATCAGGATTATCGAGAACACTGCCGCGCTGGAAGCCAATTTGCTGTCGGGATCAGTTGACTATATCTCAGGCAGGCTTGGCGTCACTTTGGATCAGGCGCTCGCAATCCAAAAGCGTCACCCGGATGATTTCGACTTCATCTTCCGGCCCGGCCTGATCTATGAACACATCGACTTGAATCTTGACAACCCCATATTGGCGGACCACCGTATTCGAATGGCTCTGATCTACGCCATTGACCGCCAGGCAATCAGCCAGCAGCTGTTCGGCGGGCAGCAACCGGTTGCTGACAGTTTTGTGAGTCCTCTCGACTCGATCTACAACCAGGACATCAAGAAATACGCCTATGACCCCGAACAAGCGTCACAACTGCTGAGCGAAGCCGGCTGGGTCAAGGCGGCACCCTCTGAGGGTGATCGGGCCTGGACGGAGTCGGACGAAGGTCCGCGCCACAACAGTGACGGTGAACCCCTGCTGCTTGAATTCGGAACAACGTCCGGGTCCCGGGTCAGGGAGGCTGTTCAACAGATTCTGCAAATTCAGTGGAAACAGGTCGGAATCGACGTTCGGGTGCGCAATGAACCGGCTCGGGTGTTCTTCGGCGAAACAGTCGCCAAGCGACAATATCCGGGACTGGCGATGTATGCATGGGTCAGCGACCCGGAAAGCTCACCGAGAACCACCTTGCACTCGACCGAGATTCCAACTGAGGAAAACAGTTGGGTGGGTACAAATTTCCCAGGCTACCGAAACCCTGAGGTTGATCGCCTGATCGATGAGGTGGAAGTCACCCTGGATCGGGAAAAACGATTGATGCTGTTCGCTCAGATCCAGAATCACTACATTGCGGACCTTCCAGTCATACCACTGTACTACCGCTCTTCTTCCTTCATCATTCCGAAGTGGCTTAACGGCATGGAACCGACAGGAAATACCTCGACAACAACACTGTGGGCAGAATACTGGTCGGTGAACCAATGACTGACAGCAATTTGATTTACAATTCATAGCTCTACCATTTAGTTATATTTCTCTGAAGGAGGCAACCCCACCATGAAGAAAACTTTTGTCGCTATTGCCGCATCACTGTGCATGACATTGACGGCAGGCATCATTCCAGCACAGAGTCAACAGCAGTTCGTCAGCATCGGAACTGGCGGCGTGACAGGTGTGTACTATCCGACAGGCGGAGCGATCTGCAGACTGGTCAACAAGAACCGCAAGGACCATGGCATTCGCTGTTCCGCAGAATCAACCGGCGGCTCGATATACAACATCAACAATGTCCGTTCAGGCGAGTTGGAATTTGGAGTTGCACAGTCGGACTGGCAATTCCATGCATACCATGGAACCTCAAAGTTTGAGGACCAAGGAATGTTCGAGGGACTGAGAGCTGTCTTTTCGGTTCATCCCGAACCTGTTACGATCATCGCACACGATGACTCCGGAATCCAAAACATTTCGGACCTCAAGGGCATGCGCGTAAACATCGGAAATCCCGGTTCGGGCACACGCGGCACCTGGGAAGTGATCGAAGAAGCGATGGGTTGGAGTCGAAGCGATCTGAAACTCGCAGCAGAAATGAAGTCGGCTGAAACCGGTCAGGCAGTCTGCGACCGCAAGATTGACGCATATTTCTGGCTGGTCGGACATCCGTCCGCCTTGACCCAGGAGTCGCTGTCGACCTGTGCGACACACCTGGTCAACGCAACCGGCGCTGAGATCGACAAGCTGGTCGCCGACAATTCGTACTATCGAACTGCCACAATACCGGCAGGCATGTATAACAACGAATCAGACATCAGTACCTTTGGTGTCGGCGCGACTTTTGTCACCAGTGCCGATGTTCCAGCTGAAGTCGTCTACGTTGTTGTCAAGGCAGTTTTTGAGAATTTCGAAGACTTCAAGAAACTTCACCCCGCATTCGCCAATCTGAAACCTGAGGAAATGATTTCCGATTCGCTGTCCGCACCTCTCCACGACGGCGCAGCACAGTACTACAAGGAAAGAGGCTGGATGTAACCGGAAGGTCCGACAACCGGAGGAGATTGCAAGATCTCCTCCGGTTTGCTATTGCAGATTGCGCACTCACAGACTGAGCCAGTATGAATACAGACAAGAAACAAAGTGTGTCGGCACAAGAATTGCTTGCCAGTGCCGATACCGGATCACGAGCAGCCACCGGCTGGCAAGGCCGCCTGATACTGATTATCGCGTTCATCTGGGCACTGTTCCAGATTTACATCTCATCGAATTTTCCATTCTTCCTCACTGAAGTTACGGGAATTCCCCTGGTGGTAACCAGCGCGAATGCGCGGTTGATTCATCTGGCGTTCGCCTTTGTACTGGCGACAATGTCGTTTCCTTTGCTCAAGTCCAGTCCGAAGTCCCACATTCCATGGTACGACTGGATACTGATCGTTCTCGGAGTTGTTTCCTGTCTCTACATTGTCGTTCTGCGCAATGAGATTGCAGTAAGGGCGGGACTGCCGACTACCGGCGATCTCATCGTCTCGACAATTGGCATGATCATGCTCGGAATCACGGTTTTTCGTGCACTTGGACTGCCGCTTTTAATTGTCGCATCAGTTTTTGTTCTCTACGTATTCTTCGGCAATGCAGAATTTCTGCCGGATACGGTGCAGTGGAAAGGCGCATCGTACGGCAAGGCCATGTGGCACTACTGGATGCAGAACGAGGGAGTGTTCGGTGTCGCACTCGGAGTATCCGCCTCGCTCATATTCCTGTTCGTTCTGTTCGGGTCGATTCTGGAGAAGTCCGGTGCCGGAAATTTCTTCATCAAGGTGGCTTTTGCACTGCTTGGGCACCTGCGCGGTGGTCCGGCGAAGGCTGCGGTGCTCGCATCCGCTATGAGTGGTCTTTATTCCGGATCATCGATTGCAAATACCGTGACCACCGGCACGTTCACCATTCCCCTGATGAAGCGCACAGGCCTTTCTGCGGAAAAGGCCGGAGCGGTTGAAGTCGCATCCTCCACCAATGGACAGCTCACTCCGCCGGTTATGGGGGCAGCGGCATTCCTGATCGCCGAATTCACCGGAATCAGTTATACCGAAATCATCAAGCACGCCCTCGTTCCGGCACTGGTGTCCTACATCGCACTGGTTTATATCGTTCACCTTGAGTCGCTGAAACTCAATCTGAAAGGATTGCCAAAACCACCGTCATCACTGACACTGATGATGAAAATCATTGGATTTCTGGGTGGTTTCATCTTTATCGCCTTGCTCGGACTTGCAGTCTACTTTGGAATGGGCTGGATCAAGCATGCATTTCCGGCAGCATCCTTCACTGTTGTAGTCATATTGTGCTCGGTTGTCTATCTGGCTCTGATCTGGTATGCCTCGAAAAAAGATGACCTCACGGTTGACGCACCGGATGCGCCGATTACGGAACTTCCCCGAGCCGGCGCGACCGCGATCACCGGCCTGTATTACATTTTGCCGATCGTCATACTGATCTGGTGTATCGTGCTCGAACGACTCTCACCTTCATTCTCCGCATTCTGGGCAATGGTCGCGATCACCATCGTCGCCGTAACCCAGCACCCCCTGAAGGCCCTGTTCCGAAAGACCGGCAATCTGTCGCAGGAGTTCACAAGAGGCGTGACCGAATGGAAAGATGGAATGATTGCGGGCTCCACCAACATGGTGGCCATTGCAGTTGCCACCGGAGCGGCCGGAATCATTGTCGGAACGGTCTCACTGACTGGAGCACATCAGGTCGTCGGCGAATTCGTCGAGTTCCTGTCGGGCGGCAGTCTGATCGCGATGCTCATACTGGTTGCGATCATGAGCCTCATTCTCGGGATGGGGTTGCCGACTACCGCAAACTATATCGTCGTCTCATCATTGATGGCGCCGGTCATCCTGTTGCTGGGTGCCCAGAACGGGCTGGTTGTTCCTGTTATCGCAGTCCATCTGTTCGTCTTTTACTTTGGCATTCTGGCGGATGACACCCCACCTGTCGGACTCGCCGCTTTTGCGGCCGCCGCAATTTCAAAAGGCGACCCGATCAGGACGGGCATCCAGGGCTTCGCGTATGACATCCGAACCGCGTTGCTGCCATTTCTGTTCATTTTCAATACCGACTTGCTACTGATCGACGTTTCACCGGTGAAGGCGATCGTTGTCTTTGTCGTTGCGGTCATTGCAATGATGCTGTTTGCGTCGGCAACCCAAAGATATCTGCTGACCCGAAACAGGTTGGGGGAGTCCGCTTTATTGCTGCTCATCGCATTTACCCTGTTCCGGCCGGGCTATTGGCTGGATCAGGTACAACCGCCACATCTGCGCGTCGAGCCGACCAAAGTCTACGACATTGTCCGTGACATCCCGCAAAACGGAGTCATGTCAGTGGTTATCAGCGGTCCTGATTTCGATACCGGAGAGACTACCAGTACGACTGTACTCGTTCCTCTCGGCGACTTGGAGGAAGCGGAAAAACGGCTGACCGATGCGGGTCTGACCGTAATCAATGAGGATGGCCAGATGCGTATTGACGAACCATTTGTAGGAACCGACCTGTTCATCAAGATCGGCGACCTGTTCGATTTCTACGGAGATGATCCGGTCGTGATCGACCATATCCAACAGCCGGCCGAGCGGATGCCGAAGGAAATTTTCTATATTCCAGCTCTCGTTTTGCTGGCTGGAGTACTCTTCATCCAGTCGAGACGAAAAAAACGTGAAGCGGTTGTTTAGCGTGTGTTCGGCAAGGCCGCGGCGCCACAGTCCATGACACTGCACGTGGATGCGGCACAGATCGACGACCTGATCGGTTTCCCACGCGCGGTGGTGTTTTCGCAACCCACCGCGCTTGAATCCCTGTCCAATCTTTCCGCCGACTGCGGCGGGACAAAGCTGTTCGTAAAACGCGACGACTGTAATTCCCCGGCTCTCGGAGGAAACAAGGTGCGGCAGCTGGAATATTATTTCGGTGATGCTCTTGCAAACGGTTGCGATACGGTATTGATTACCGGTGCTGTCCAGTCAAACTTCGCTCGAATCACTGCAGGATTTGCCGCAAAACTGGGAATGCAGTGTCACATTCAGCTCGAATCAAGGGTTGACACCTCATCTCACTTTTATCATTCATCTGGAAATGTTCTTCTGGACCGACTGTTCGGGGCCCGGCTTCACTATCTCTCGGAAGGCGAAAACGAGACCGCGGCCGATGCCGCACTGGAGGAACTCGCAGACCGGCTCCGATCACAAGGTCACAAGCCCTATGTCATCCATCTGGCTCCCGGCCGCAAACCCCTGGGTGCGCTCGGATACGTTCGAGGCGCGGCGGAAATTGTGCTGCAACTTCGGGATCAGAACCTGAGAATCGATGAGATTTTTGTCGCGTCAGGTAGCGGCAGCACGCACGCAGGACTGCTGTTCGGCTTGAGAGCGTTGGGATGCAAGATGCCGGTGACCGGGGTCTGTGTCCGACGCGACAAGCACTTGCAGGTCAGCCGGATTCGGACACATTGCGGCAAACTGGTGTCAATGCTGAATTTCGACCCGTGTCTGCAGGACGATGACTTTGTCCTGACCGACGAAGTCTTCAGTCCCGGTTATGGACAGGCCAGTCCGTCGGTGTGGGATGCCATTGTGCGCGCCGCCCGACGCGAGGGGCTTATCCTGGATCCAACCTATTCCGGCAAGACAATGGCAGCCTTTCTCTCGCGCGCACAGCAGTCCCCGTCCGATTCGCATCTGCTTTTCATCCACACCGGCGGGACGCCGGGTGTTTTTGCCTATCAGGATCAGCTGGAGAAGCATCTGTCCTGAGACAATTGGGGGTCAACTGCGCCGAAACAGTATTCGCAATCCGAATATCTCCAACGCGATCAGGACCGCTCCGGCTGTAATGCACGCATCCGCCAGATTGAAAGTGCTGTAATGCCAGTTGGCATAGTAAAAGTCCAGAAAGTCGACTACGTGGCCATGCGCGATCCGATCAGCCAGATTGCCCGCCGCACCGCCGATGATCAGCCATATGCCGGTGACAGCTTGGCTGCGCCCGGGCCTCGAAACCCAGAGGACGTACAGGAGTAAAGCGAGGATTCCGACGGTCACAAACAGGAAAAGCGTGTTGGCATCAATATCGGAATCGGCAAGAAATCCGAATGCGGCACCCTTGTTGAACACCAGATAGATGTTGAAAAAGTCGGTGACTGGAATTGGTCTGAACGGCTCAGCATTGGTCAGGACCAGCACTTTCGTGATCTGATCCGCGACCAGCACAGTCAAAGCCAACCCGAGATGGATGCCCAGTGTCTTGCGTTCACTGAACTGCAGCCGGGTGTCAGACATGTCAGGTTGGGGATCAGTGTGCGGGTCGAAGTTCAGTCTCGATCCGAATCACGCAAATCGTCTTTGCTCACCGGGTCCGGAAATATTGGATACACATCTGAGACAAATCTCCGGATGGCGCTCATCTGCGCCGACATCCGGTGTCTGATGCCAGCATCGAACGCACTTGCTGTGTTCGGATTTCGCCACCTGAATCGCCAGCCCGTCGATATCCGACGGCTCAGCCGCGCCATTCATGGAATCTGCCGGCTCGACCGACGCGCTGGACGTGATGGTTACAAAACGCAACTCATCACCCAGTCGGGTCAACGTCTCACGGATCGGCTCCGAACAGTGCAGGGAGACTTCAGCTGCCAGTGCTGAACCGATCAATCCTGAATTTCGACTCCTCTCAAGCTGGCGATTGACCTGTTCGCGAATCTCAATCACCTTGCGCCAGAAGTCCATTTCCGTCGCATCGTCGTTGCGAGCCGCGCTCGGCCAGCCTTCGTACCACAGCGACAGGAATACGGATTGCTCGCGCGTCCCGGGCACATGCTTCCAGATCTCTTCAGCGGTAAAACTCAAAATCGGAGCAAGCCATCGGACAAAGGCCTCAAGAATGTGATACATCGCTGTCTGCGCCGACTTTCTTCCCAGACTGTCCTGCGGCATTGTGTACAGACGGTCCTTGATCACATCCAGATAAAATCCGCCCATGTCGACGATGCAGAATCGATGAATTTTCTGGCAGATCACGTGAAAGCGATAATTTTCATAAGCGTGCTGGATCTCATCATTCAGTCCCATAGCGGTTCGCACCGCCCAACGGTCCAGTTCCAGCATATCGTCCCATGTGACACAGTCCGACACTTCGAACCCGTTCAGGTTGCCGACCAGGAATCTGGCGGTGTTGCGTATGCGTCGATACGAATCGGTCGTGCGAACGAGAATTTCCTGAGAAATACCCATTTCTGCTTCATATTCGGTCGAAGCAACCCAAAGACGCAGTGTGTCCGCACCCAGCTTGCCGATGACTTCCTGGGGGTTGATGATGTTGCCGACAGACTTGGACATCTTGCGACCTTCGCCATCAACGGTGAATCCATGAGTCAGCACCGAACGATACGGTGCGGTTCCGGTAATCGCAACACTGACCAGCAGGCTTGACTGAAACCACCCGCGATGCTGATCCGACCCTTCCAGATACATACCGGCGGGATTGGTCAGTTCAGATCGACCGTCAAGCACACTGTAGTGCGTCGCGCCGGAATCGAACCAAACGTCAAGTACATCAGTGACCTTGTCGTAGTCGCCCGCGTCATCACCGATAAATTCCGAATCATCCAGGTCGAACCACGCGTCGATCCCACCTTGTTCGATCTTTTTTGCCACCCTCTCGAATATCTCAAGCATGTCCGGATGAAGCTCACCGGTCTCCTTGTGAGTGTATAAGGTGAGCGGTGTTCCCCACACCCGCTGGCGCGACAGACACCAATCCGGGCGGTTTCTGACCATGCCATCTATACGGGCCTCACCCCACTGAGGCACCCACTGGACTTTCCTGATGGCTTCCAATGCGGTATCTCGCAGATCGGCGAGCTCCATACTGACGAACCATTGGGGTGTCGCCCGGAAAATGATCGGGGTCTTGTGCCGCCAGCAATGTGCATAGCTGTGTTCGATGACATCATGGCAGATGAGTCCGCCGCGCGACTTAAGCAGCTCCGTCACTGCCTTCGCACCGTCGTCGACGGCCAGTCCTGCAACATGCGGGGTGGTGGACAGGAACTTGCCATCGGGACCGACAGGATTGTAGATTTCCAGATCATTGCGCTTGCCCAGTTCAAAATCCTCCTGTCCGTGACCTGGCGCGGTATGGACCAACCCGGTTCCAGCTTCCAAGGTTACATGCTCAGCAACAACTGTCGGTACAGGTCTGTCGGCTCCGTCGAGTGGATGACCGAACTCGATTCCCTCAAGCGCGCTTCCACTCGCGGAAGCGACAATCTCATACTGTTGGACGCCATAACGAGACATGCATGACGCCACCAGTTCTTTCGCCAGGATGAGAAACTCGTCCGCACCTGAATTGACGGCGCATCGCACCAGACTATAGCTGAATTCAGGATGCACTGCGATTGCGCGATTAGCGGGCAGTGTCCATGCCGTCGTCGTCCAGATTACCGCACTCACACGCAGGTCATCAGTATCGGTCTGCTGTGCGTCGAACACTTGCATGACAGCACTTCGATCGATCGCCCCCATCCTGACATCGACCGTCGCGGACTTCTTGTCCAGAAATTCCACTTCAGCTTCCGCAAGCGCGGAACCACAGTTCGAACACCAGTAAACCGTCATCAGATCATGTACGATGTGACCGTTTTCCATAATCCGGGCAAGGGCGCGTACGCCATTGGCCTCGGTCTTGTAGTCCATGGTCAGATAGGGGTTGAACCAATCTCCGATCACACCCATACGGATGAAACCGTTTCTTTGTATGTCAATCTGTTCCGTGGCAAATTGCCGGCAGGCTTTGCGAAACGCCGATGGGTCTGTACGGTAGATCTCCCGACCTATCTTCTTTTCGACTTCGTGCTCGATCGGCAGGCCGTGGCAATCCCAGCCGGGGACATAGGGAGAATCGTAGCCTGCGAAAGTCTTGGACTTGACGATAACGTCCTTAAGGATTTTGTTAACCGCATGCCCGATATGCAATGCGCCATTGGCATAGGGCGGCCCATCATGCAGCACCCACTTCTCGCGGCCTTTTCCGGCTTCCCGCAGACAGCGGTACAGATCGATCGAATCCCAGAACGCAAGTATGTCCGGTTCCCGCTTGGCGAGATTGGCGCGCATGGGAAAATCAGTCTTCGGAAGATTGATCGTTTCTTTGTAGTTCATTGCGAATTGTCATTCAGATAATGGGAAACTGCCGGTAGAACAAAACTTTTCAAGATTAATCCCTACCGACTGCAGTTGAGGACGAGCTGTTTTTCATATGGTTTCAAGAGGAACATCTCCATTTCTCATATAGCTCCTTTTGGAGCTTTGTTGTCCTCTTGGCCGCTGGGGCGGTGCACGACATCGGAAAATGCTCCCAAGTCGTATGGAACCCTAAAATCAACATTTGAATGGCGAACGCTTTGGGGAACAAAATCTACGTCGGTGATGACTTTCATTGCCGCAAGGAATGAAGTTTTTCCCGTACTGTTATCGCCAATCAAAAAGGTGAGCGGTGTCAAACGAACTGATTGTTTCGCGTGAAAACAACGAAAGTTTTGCAGTCTTACTTCCTGAATTTGAGACATTTCAACATCCAAATTTAGTTTCAGTCAATTGTAAATCTTCCGGGCAAATAGTCGCAAATCAATATAACGTCGAGTCGCATAAATTGGATTGATTGAAAGCGGCGTATGGGCAACACCGCACTCTCACTGAGCACCTCCTATAGCGGTGTACTCAAAGAGAATTTTCAAAGATTTCACGGGCTAAACGGTCATGACTGGTGTCATTCATCCCGCACAATGAAAACTATTTTCAAGGCCAAGATTATCGCACAATCGAGAATCTACGAAACCCGCTGTGACCATTCGTTTCCAAAATACTCGCGGGTCCTGAGAATATCCTGCTGAATCTGCTCACACATGGTTTCGATCGAATTGAACCGAACCTCGTCGCGTAGCTTTTGCAGGAATCGGACCCGCATGCGACGACCGTAGATGTCCTTATCGAAATCCAGCAGATGCACTTCCAGCACAAACTTTGATCCATCAACTGTCGGTCGGGTACCCAGACTGGCGACTCCCGGCAGCCATGACCCATCCCCGAGATCGGCCCTGACTACGAAAATTCCCTGCAGGGCGGGTTTGGAATTCTTGATCTGGACATTGGCCGTCGCGAATCCCCACCCCCTGCCGTTTCCGTCACCGCGTACTATTCTGCCTGACAGTGAATAGTCCTCACCCAGCAACCGGTTGGCATGGATCAGGTTCCCGGATGCCAGGCACTCGCGTATGCGTGAAGAACTGACACGCTCGTCGCCGACCATGAATGATTCTGTCCTGACAACTTCCATGTCGAACTTTCGACCGAGCCTTGCAAGCATCTCAAAATCTCCGCGCCGGTTTCTGCCGAATCGAAAGTCATCGCCAACCACAATGTGACGCACGCCGAGCTTGCCAACCAGCAGGTCCTCAACGAAAGCCTCGGGTTCGGTGTTCGCAAGTCGATGGTCAAAAGTCAGGCACAAGAACCGATCCACGTTCAGTTTGCTCAGACCCTCAAGCTTCTCGCGGACCGTCATCAGTCTCGGCGGAGCGGCATGAGGTACAAAAAATTCCAGCGGATGGGGTTCAAAACTCACGATCGTCACCGGCAGGCCGAACTCGCATCCTTTGCGCGACAGGGACTGGATCACCTGTCGATGTCCCGGATGCAAGCCGTCATAGTTGCCGACAGACGCGACACATCCATGATGACGGGAAGTGATGTTATGCGCACCGCGAATAAATTCCATTCAATCGGACCTCATCTTCGGCAACCGCAACGCAGAAACCGATGCCGTCACGCCCAGTTCGGGTGAATTTCCTCGATGATTTCGGAAACCGGCCGGCGCGCAGCAAATCCACCGGTATAGTTGTGATAATGCGACACCTCCAGCTCCGGATATTTCCAGCAAAGATAACCGTCCCCGGTATCAAAATCGACCAGCCACAGACCCTTGACCACCAGACCGAGCCGCTCCAGCTTGGAAATCCACTTCTTTACAACCTCCTCGTATTGCCGCTCTACGTAAACCACTCGCGGGTCGCTTGGAACGAAATTGCGAAGTTTCTTCTTGATGATCTCAAGCTCCTCGTACGAATCGCGGGTGATCTGCTTGACGAGTGGCAGTGCCTGATTGGCTTCGGCGAGAGTGAAATACCTGGGAGAGTCCGGTGAACCGATCTGAAAGACTGTTGAACTAGCGGTTTTCATTCTTTACCAACTGGTGGATTCTGATGCCGAGCGCAAGCAGCGATATTGCGTAGAGGGCTGCACCGATCGCTACATAACCAAGCAGACGAAAAACCCGCTCGGCCACCCCGTAATCCAGCCAAAATGCCAGACCCGGCGATAACCACCACAATGCAAGTCCCATTATAAGTGAGGCGGTTGCGACACGGAAGATAAACATCGACCAGCCACTTTCGGGACTGTACACCCGATCACGTCGGAGCCAACGATACAGCAACCCTGCGTTCACAAATGCCGCAATCGATATCGCTGCCGCCAATCCCACATGCTGGAAAGCAATCGCAAGCACGACTGCCAGGATCGCGTTGACCACCATTGCAATCGCACCCGCCCGTACCGGTGTCTTGGTATCGTTGCGGGCAAAGAATCCAGGCGAGAGTACACGCACTGCGATCAGCGCGGTCAGACCTATACTGAATGCAACCAATGCCCGCGCGGACATGACCACATCGGTTTGGGTGAACGCGCCGTGAAAGAAAAGTGTCGCAATGATTTCTTCCGCCAGTACACTCAAGGCAACCGTCGACGGAAGCCCAATCAGCAGACTCCACCGCATCCCCCAGTCCAACACCCGCGAGAACTCCTGATAAGCGGTATCCACATGTTCTTTCGCCAAGCGCGGCAAAATCACCGAACCGAGCGCGACACCGAAAACACCGAGTGGAAATTCCATCAGCCGATCCGAATAGTAAAGCCACGATACGCTGCCGGTGATCAGGAAGGATGCAATGAAGGTGTTCACGATCAGGTTGACCTGGGCTACAGACGCTCCGAATACCGCCGGCAGCATCAAACGGTAGACTTCCTTTGCACCCTGTTCGGCATCGCCCTGGATTTTTCTCCGTAATCGCGGTCTAGGCAGTTTTCCGATTCCGATAAGGAAAGGCAGTTGAAACAGAAACTGGACCACCCCGGCACCCAGTACGCCGATCGAAAGCGCGATCGCAGCATTCTGAGTCACACCGGTCAGCCACAGGGCCGACGCGATCAGCGATACATTGAGCAGGATCGGCGTTGCGGCCGGTGCCGCGAATCGTCCATGTGTATTCAGAATCCCGGCACTGAGCGCGACCAGGCAGACAAAGAGTACATAGGGGAAGGTGAGTCGCAGACTGTCAACTGTTAACTGGAACTTATCGATGTCACCGCGAAAACCCGGTGCGAGTATCGAAATGACAAGCGGTGAGAATATGACACCCACAGCCGACAGGATGATCAGCACCGCCGCCAACCTGCCTGTGACCAAATCAAGAAACCCCTGGACTTCCGACTGGTTCGAAGTCGCCTGCTGCTGGGTATAGACGGGTACAAAAGCCGCCGAAAACGCGCCCTCACCGAATATTCTCCGGAAGAAATTCGGAATTCTGAACGCGACAAAAAACGCGTCAGCAATATAGGTGCTGCCCATCAATTGCGCAAAGACAATATCACGGATCAATCCGGTGATTCTGGAGACCACAGTCATCGAACCGAATGCAGCGGTCGACTTGAGGAGTTTGCCGGTTCCTCGCGGTTGCGATTGGGATTCGCGGGGCTCGCCAGTGCTCATACAGACAGTTCGATCGAGACGAGGCAGAAGCTACCGGGAACTCAGCTCAGGTGATGAATTGGCGATTCCACACATCCGGTATGCGTCAGGCCAATCCATAAAGAGAGGTTATTCGATCGGCGAACACCCGGTTTCCGCCAAAGCTGGGATGCCTTACGCAATAGACCGGGATCTCGCAGTCCACAGCCGCAAGCGCTTTTCCTGCGTCAGCTCCGACACAGACGAGACGCTTCGGGCTGACTATAGTGATCAGTTCCGACAGCACCTGGATGCCAACCTTGCGCTCGGACGCTTTGTGGGCACGGTTGGAAAACGGACGGGCCGGCAGATGAGGGTGAAACGGAAAAACGTTCCACAGAAAGATACTGGATTGTATCCGACTGAGAACTTTCCAGACCGCCGCCGCAGTGCGCTCGTGAACCGCATTTCCAACTGTCGGCGAGGCGGACTTGATGTTCCAGCGTCCGCAATGCGCATCGAAGCGCCGATCATCAGTAAATGCCAGTCCGGTGCGCCGCCCTCCGCGATACCCTAAATCCCTTCCAATCCATATTGAGTCAACTTCCGAACGCACCGCGGCTTCAAGCATGAGAATCAACGCACGTCTGCGGATCGCCGGTGCCTGCGCCACATCACAACGCTCACATCGATCCCGATAGGGATTGAAAGCATTGTCAAATGTCACACACCGAAGCTCTTTCAGAAATTGGGCTGTATTCATCGCAGTCTTCCATCGAAACAGAATCGAGAGCGACACCGGCCGGTCGCGAGAACAAAATGAACCCGGAGCGGCTGAACGGAACAGGACCAGTCAGCTGGCGACAAATCGCCTTGATTGCGATTCAATCCCAAACAAATCATACTCGGCTATTGACAATTGATGGAAAAAATAGCATTATTCTGCGCTTTACCACCTTGCAACAGAAAAAGGAACGGATTACTTTGGCAAATTCTCCCCAAGCTCGCAAACGGGCGAGACAAAACGTGAAACGACGCTCTCGCAACATGAGCGAACGAGCTGCAGTGCGCACATACATCAAGAAATTCTACAAGGTTCTCGAATCGAAAGACGCTGATGCGGCACGGGAAGCCTTTGAGGCCGCCTGCTCGAAAGTCGATCGAAGCGCCCAAAAGGGACTTCAGCATAAGAACAAGGCGGCGCGTCTGAAAAGCCGGATGAACGCACATCTGAAAGAATTGGCTGTAACTGCCGACTGAATTCAATCGCAGACGTCGCCGGACTTGCGTTTCCCTGGCGGCGTTAGTGACCTCCATACGCTACCATCGGTCAGAGTGTTTCGACAACAACAGTTCGAAACCACCTGATATTGGAACGAGCGAATTTTCGCTGTCCGTAACGATCACTGGACAACGTTTGACGTAAACGGCAAGTCTCCCGTACATCTTTTGCGCAGATTCAGGCGGGCCTCAGCATAGGTTCCGTACAAACCGCGGCCGGTAGTGACAGCGTCGGAAACCTAATTGGCACCAGAGCCGTAGAGCAGTCCCGGCAACCACAAGGCGATTTGCGGGAACATGATGATCAGCGAAAGACCTACCAGCTGCAATACCATGAACTGCATCATTCCAAGATAAATGTCTTTCAGGTCCCATTCCGGGACCACGCCCTTGAGAAAGTACGCAGATAGAGCTACAGGTGGAGATAACCAAGCCGTTTGCAGGTTGACCGCGACAAGAATGGCAAACCAGGTCAGGTTGAACTGCAACTGGTCCATCAGCGGGATTAGGATCGGCACGATGATCAATACGATTGGAACCCATTCCAGCGGCCAGCCGAGGAGAAAGATCATGGCCATGACGATCGCCAGGATAACGTAGCGATTGACTTCGAGATCCAGCAGGAATTCGGTCAGCATGGTCGGTGTTCCCAAACGGGAGAACACTGCACCGAAAAAGTTCGATGCGGCAACTAAAAGCATGATCAACGCCGTTATCTCGAGCGTTTTGATCAATGCATTGAACAATCGTCTCCAAGAAATCTTTCGATATGCGAATGCCAGTATCAAGGACCCCACGGCACCGCAGGCAGCCCCTTCCGTCGGTGTTGCCAATCCGAAAAGAATGCTTCCGAGTGCGGAAAACACCAACAGGGCCGGTGGTACCAATCCGGCGAGAAACTCTTTCCACACTTCCGCCATGCTGCTGGGTCGCTGATCTTCTGGCAGAGTTGGTCCCAAACTGGGATTCAGATAGCATCGAACCAACGCATAACCGGTGTAGATCGTTGCCAGCATGATCCCTGGAATGACCGCTGCCGCAAACAGGTCAATAACCGGAATTTCCATAACCGGTCCCATGACAATCAACATGATGCTCGGCGGAATCAGAATTCCAAGCGTCCCACCCGCTGTGATTGTCCCTGAAGCAAGCTTGACATCATACTGCGAGCGATTCATCGTCTTTGCCGCCATAATGCCGAGAATCGTAACGGATGCGCCAACGATACCGGTTGCTGCGGCGAAGATTGTCGACACAAACAAAACCGCAATGAAGAGCGCTCCTCGCACGCGCGACAGCATGAGCTGTACAGCCGCGAACAGCCGTTCCATCAGGCCAGCCTGCTCCATCATTATCCCCATAAAGATAAAGAGCGGTATCGCGGCCAGGGTCTGTTCCATCATGACCGAGTAGAATTGGAACGTCATCAGATAAAAGACGACCTGTCCAAATCCGATGAAGCCAAAAACAAAGCCGAGAAAGATAAGTGTGAACGAAATCGGGAATCCGACAAAGATCGCGATCAGCATCACGCCGATCAATACCAGTCCTAATACTTCAGGAGTCATCAGACCGGCCATCTACCGCGCGTTGCGGCGTAGTAACTTTTGAAAAACTCAGAAACGCCCTGCAGGATCAGAAAGAAAATTCCAATCGGGAGCGCCGACTTGCTCGGAGCAAGGTAAGGCATCCATGCTGAATCCATGCCTCGTTCCATCTGAAACCAGGAAACACCGGCAAAATCAAGCGATGTCCACATGAATACGAGCATTCCCGGCATGTAGAAGAAAAGATACAGCACAGCGTCGACCCTGCCCTGATTTCGCACCGAAAAGTTTCGATAGATAAAATCCGCTCGAATATGCACGCCTTTGGAAAGCGCATACGCAGCGCCTAGCATGAACAAGGCGCCGCCGAGCATTCGGCTTAGGTCGTAGGCCCAAGCAGTTGGCGCCACGAACACATAGCGTACAAACACCTCGTAGACCATGACCGTAAAAAGTGGAAGAACCAAGAAACAGACAACCCGTCCGACCCACAAGTTGATCGTATCGATCCATCTGATCAGAAACGCCATCCAATCGGGCATATCGTCAGGCAGCTGCGTAACATCACCTGTACGCCGCTCGGCGATAAGCTCATCAGTAATGTCGAGATTCTGAGGTTCCTGCTCTTCAGCCATTATTTATCAGCCACTTTTTTCGTGTTTATCCAGCAGTTGTCATAGATGATAACCTAAAACAAATAAAAATGCGCAACTCATTCCTGAATTGCGCATTTTTTTCACTTTGACAACTTTTCGACAATCGAAACAGTCAAATACTTACATTCCAGCCTGCAGCTGCTTTGCGTATGCCTGCCCCAAATTCGCATTGGAGGTCTGTGCACCCGCCCAGAACGGTACTGCAATGTCAGCAAACTCTTTCATTGAATTCCAGACTTGCGCGAAGAATTCATTGTCTGCCTTAAGCTCTTCCAAACTGACAAGGACAGCATTCATGTACTCGACGAAGTAATCATCCGGAGTGTCATGCAGCTGAACACCATGGTTATCTGTCAGGTCTTTGAGCGCCTTGCCGTTTTCGAGAATGCGATAGGCGAGAGACTGCATCAGGGACGCATTGGCGGAGACTTCAATCGCTGCGCGCTGATGATCCGTCAGACTATCCCATATGTCGCCGTTGATATAAACATCAGCGTTCACGACGTTCTGGTGCAAGCCTTGCAGATAGTAGTGCTTGAGAACTTTCTGGAAACCGAAAATCGAATCCGGCTTCGGACAGCACCATTCCGCGGCATCAATCGTACCTTGCTCAAGTGCAGGAAGGATGTCACCGCCGCCCATTGCGACTGCCGCAACTCCGATTGCGTTGTAAGTCTGGCCAGGAATTCCCGGAGGGGCTCGAAAGCGATACTTTCTGAAGTCATCCATGGAATGAATCGGCTCTTTGAACCAGCCCAATGCTTCCGGACCTACCGGCTGCAACATCAAACCTTTGACATTGACTCCCATCTCATCCCAAAGTTGATCGTAAAGAGCCTGGCCACCGCCTTCCAAGTACCATGAAAGCCATGCGATATTGTCAAGTCCAAGACCTGCTCCCGCGAAAGGAGACCCGAACAGCATTGCAGCTGGGTGTTTACCGGACCAATAATGAGTCCATGCAAACCCGCCTTCGATCAGACCTTTGTCGACTGCATCGATAATTTCCCGAGCACCGACAACTTCACCGGCACCGAGAATCTCAAATACGACTTCGCCGTTCGTCAGCTTTTCGACGTTATCCGCGAACCGCTGCAACATTACAGCTTCATCCGCAGTCTTTGGAGTCGCAGCCTGGACGCGAATCTTTGTTTCAGCGTAAGAAACAGCAGACGCGAACAGCGATACGCCAAATACGCCGGTTGCAATTATTGCGCTTAACTTTTTCATATAACTTATTTCCCAAAATATTTTGATAAGATTAGCAGTTCACCGTGTATCTGCATAGAGCAAATGACAACGGCTACCTGCAAAGCAAATATACACAATTTGAAATTCGATGTATTGGTTTTTCGGAAGTTTCCCAAACTGCTTCAGTTCCATTCACCCATCTGGCAAGTCATTATCCAGATTGATTCACGAAAGTCACGTTCCCATCAGAAAACCAAATGAGATATCTGCGAAAATACAAAATATGTCCTTGGCGTTGCGCTGCCGGGCAACGCAACTGAACTCCAAAACTCCCCACAAGGCATTGTTTTTGTGCGAATGTTGAGACTTCTATTGCAGATATTCAGCGAAGGATTGTTGTGACGGGATTGCGGGTGCTACAGCATGATCACCATATTGTCCCGATGAATGAGTTCGTGATCGCGCACATAGCCCAGTATTGATTCTATGCGTCCGGTCCGTCGACCCTTGATGTTGTTCGCCTCATCAGAATCATAGTTGATCAGGCCTCTTGCAATCTCCTTGGACTCGGTGTTTACGCATACGACCAGATCACCCCGCTTGAATTTTCCCTCAACGTGCCGCACGCCCACCGGAAGCAGACTTCGACCCTGGTCCAATAGCGCGCTGACCGCCCCATGATCAAGATGCACTTTGCCAGCGATCCGAAGCCGTCCGGCCAACCACTGCTTGTGCGCGGCAATCCGACCGGTCCTCGATTGCAGCAATGTGCCATTGATCGTATTGGCGTGGATTTTCTGCAATTGGTCAGCCTGCAGGCCCGACGCGATGATCGTCGCCGCACCCGAGCGCGATGCCTTGCGTGCCGCCTCAAGCTTGGTTGTCATGCCGCCGCGGCCATACTTGCTGCTCGGTCCGACTGCCTGGTCCAGAAACTCCTCATCCGACCAGGCCCGCTCAATCAATGATGCTGAAGGATCATTGCGGGGATCTGCCTGAAACAATCCCTGCTGGTCTGTGAGGATGACCAGCAGATCAGCATCGACGATGTTGGTGACCAAACCTGCAAGATTGTCATTGTCGCCGAACTTGATGTCGTCGGTCGCGACCGTGTCATTCTCATTCACAATCGGGATGACGTTCATTTCCAGCAGACTGCGCAAGGTGTTGCGGACATTGAGATAACGTGTGCGGTCGGCCAGGTCGGCGTTGGTAAGCAAGATCTGGGCGGTACGATAGCCATACTTGTCGAATTCAGCCTCATAATTGCGAACCAGGCCCATCTGCCCTACCGCAGCGGCCACCTGCAGCAGGTGGACCTCATGCGGTCGCTCAGTCCATCCCAGACGCTTCATTCCCTCGACGATCGACCCTGAAGACACCAGGACAATTTCCACACCATCGCTTTTCAGTTCTGCGATCTGCTGCGCCCAAGACTGAATCCTCTCCAGATTGATGCCCGACTCGACATTGGTGATCAGTGAGCTTCCGACCTTGACCACCCAGCGCCGCGCCGCACTGGCGTCGAATTGTCCGTTCACGTCAGCATCTCCGTCTCGTCTTCAGAGGCTTGCGACAGCTCCGGATCGACTGGATTGCGCTCCAGCCAGGTCATTGCCTTGCCGGCCAGTTTTCGGCAACCTGTACCGGTCAATGCCGACACTGCCATGGCTTGCCCACCAAAGTCAATGCGGTCCAATACACAACGGATCCTCGACTCAGCCTCATCATCTGCCAGAAGGTCAATCTTATTGAAGACCAGCCATCGCGGTCGCTCCAGCAACTGTGCATCAAACTCACCCAGCTCGGTCTCAATCGTCTGTATATCGTGCATCAGACTGTCGACATCGTCAGATTGTGCGATATCAACAAAATGAAACAGCAACCTCGTATGACTGAGATGCTTGAGAAACTGGATCCCCAGCCCGCTGCCCGCGGACGCTCCTTCGATCAGGCCGGGCACATCTGCGATGGTGTAGCTTCGACCGCGATCCATTGAAACCACACCGAGCGCCGGTTTCAGGGTGGTGAACGGATAAGGCGCGGTCTTGGGGGTGGCGTTCGTAACCTTTCTGATGAATGACGACTTGCCTGCGTTGGGCAACCCGACAAGACCGACATCCGCCAACAGACGCAACTCCAGTCTGAGCAGCCGTGATTCACCGCGTTTTCCGACCGTGGTGTGTCGCGGGGTACGGTTGGTACTGGACTTGAAACAGGCGTTGCCTAAACCGTGTGCACCACCGTGTGCGACTATCATGCTTTGTGCGGACTCAAGCAGTTCACCAATCAGTTCAGTGGTCTCGGCATCGCTGACTACAGTTCCGACAGGGACCGGAATGATCAAATCGTCTCCATCCTTGCCAGTGCAGTCACGCCCGGCACCGGGTCTGCCATTGTGCGCCCGGAACTGCCGCACGAACTGAAAGTCCACCAACGTGTTCAGATGCGGATCCGCGAGCAGATAGACACTGCCACCGACACCGCCATTGCCACCGTCGGGACCGCCTCGCGGTGTGTGTTTCTCGCGTCTGAATGAAAGACATCCAGAACCGCCATTGCCAGCCTCAACCCTGATCTGTGCCTCGTCGACAAACACTGTGACGCTCTCCTGAGAGGATCGAACAACTGAACAATTCCGGAACTGGAACGACCAATGCGGAAACGGCCGTTCAGACTGCCGTCAGGCGGTCAGGACGGTTATCGTCTTCTTGCGCCTGGGGCCCTTGGTTTCAAATTTGACGTGGCCGTCTGCCATCGCAAACAATGTGTAATCCTTGCCCATTCCGACATTCATTCCGGGATGGAAATGGCTGCCGCGCTGGCGTACGATGATATTCCCGGCTCGAACCTGTTCACCACCGTAACGCTTGACGCCCAAGCGTTTTGAATTCGAATCGCGTCCGTTTCGTGAACTGCCGCCCGCTTTCTTGTGTGCCATGGGTTGATTACCTCAGTTTCAAGTATCAATGATCGGAAAGGTCCTGTCAGCTGGATTCCGAATCAGTCTGTTCGTCGACGATCTGTTTCTTCTTCGCCGCTTTCTTCCGCGGTTTGTCGCCGATGCCCACAATCTCAAGCTCCGTATAGTTCTGCCGGTGGCCTTGGGTGCGCCGGTAGTTCTTTCGGCGCTTCATCTTGACAACCTTGATTTTCTTGCCCCGTCCGTGATCGAGCACCTTGGCAAATACCGGAGAATTCTCCACATGAGGGGTCCCGATCAGCGTCTCACCATCCTTCACGACGAGCAACACGTCCTCAAACTGAATATCGTCGCCAATCTGGGCGTCGAGCTGTTCGACCCGAATTTTCTCTCCGGGCTCCACCCGAAGCTGCTTTCCACCGGTTTGAATAATTGCGTACATAGAATCTATTTGCATGTGCGTTCAGGGAACAATTGTGTAACTAGTCGATTGCATTTGCAGATCACCGGATTTGAAATGGCAATGCGTCCATTGTGCGTGCCGCGGCGATCAAAGCCTTCATCAGAAACAAAAAGGCAGAATCATACCCGCACTTTTCGGTTTCGTCAATAAATTCGGCAAATTTTGCTTATGCCCGCAATCAATCATCGATCACTGCCTGACACCAACAGTCCAGACAGACTAATAGGAGCGAGTTCTGTAACCGCGCTCTCTCCTGATGCGTTTTTCCTCCCGCTTCACAGCTGCGGCAGCCTTCCTTTTCCTCGTAGTCGTTGGCTTCTCATAATATTCACGCCTTCTGACTTCGCTGAACACCCCTGCCTTTTCACAGGAACGGCGAAACCTGCGAACGATTATGTCAAACGGTTCGTCACTCTTGACACGGACACTAGGCATCGATCAATTACACCTCCGAAAATGTTGTCGATAGAGAATTTGTGGACGATCAAATCCGAGTTAGACGGCGTATTATATACAAGTCAGATTGCTTGACCCGCTGTTTTTCGAACTCCGCTGCCAGGGAATCCATCACCCTGCTGCAGGCGGCAAAAATCCAGTCAGCAAGCGCCGCTCGCGGTCAATACGCGATCAATCCTGTCAATTCTTGACATTGACGAGGCTTTCGCACCAGAATCGGCGATTGACGCCCCACTGCCGCAAGTCCTCGCCTGACAGGATGGCAAAATAAGCTCGCGTATTAACTGTCTTACTGTTCAAATCAACCACAAATCAGACAGTTTTCGCAAAATTCATTTGCAGATGGCAATTGACGCAGTTATTATTTACTACGAAATAGGATCAAAGAGGATTTTTTTGACATGGACAAAATAGACCTGGAAATTTTAGACTGTATTCAGCATGATGCCAACATGTCGGCAAGTCAGATCGCCGAGTCCGTCAACTTGAGTACCACACCTTGCTGGCGAAGACTGCGTAAACTGGAGCGGGACAAAGTCATACTATCCAAAGTCGGTTTACTGAACCGGGACAAACTGAATCTTGGCGTTGACGTATTCGTCGCCATTCGCACCAACCAGCATAATGCCAACTGGCTCGAAAAATTCGCCAAGGCTGTGATCGAGTTTCCGGAAGTCGTCGAATTCTACCGAATGAGCGGCCAGATCGATTACCTGATGCGGGTCGTGGTACCCGATATTGATGAGTTCGATCAATTCTACAAGCGCCTGATTTCGGTTGCCGACATCCACGATGTCAGTTCCAGTTTCGCGATGGAGAGACTGAAATATACGACCGCACTGCCATTGCACTATGCGCATCACAGCTGAACACAGCCCCTTGAATCTTTCAATCGGCTGCAAGAAGGATCTGTCTGCATCGTTATCAGGCAGAACCTGATCAAATGGGAGATTGAGTCGTGGGCGCGCCGCTGTGGAAGCCAGATGAGCAACGGATCGTCGAGGCGACGATCAACAGATTCGCTGACCATGTCATCGAACGGTGGGGAAGCACATCACGCGACTATGCCGCCCTGCACCAGTGGTCGGTTGATCATCCGGAACAATTCTGGCAGGCGATCTGGGATTTTTGCGATGTCAGGGCATCCAGACCAGCAACCGAAGTTGTGCGCCACCGCGAGCGCATGCCAGGTTCCCGGTGGTTCGCCGATTCACAGCTGAACTTCACAGAAAATCTATTGCGCCGAAACGATGCCGGGCCGGCGATTATATTCCGCGGCGAGGACAACCCGGACCGTGTCATCACCTACGCGCAACTCAGTGGGCAGGTCAATCGCCTGGTCAGGGCTTACCGCGACTTTGGCATCAAACCCGGCGACCGCATCGTCGCATACATGCCCAATATTCCGGAAGCCGTCATTTGCATGCTCGCCGCTGCATCTTGCGGCGCGACCTGGTCATCGTGCTCACCGGACTTTGGCGCCCAGGGAGTGATTGATCGCTTCGGGCAGATCTCTCCCAGAATCCTCATCTCGGTTGACGGCTATACCTATGGCGGCAAGAAATTCGACATCAGCAAAAAGCTCTCGGAAATCGTCGATCACATTCCATCGCTTGAGAAGGTTGTTGTTGTTCCTTACCTTGATAAGCCTGCGAGTCATGACATTGATTGCGCTTCGACGCTAGAGCAGTTTGTTTGGGGACACAGCGCGGAGCCTGTAAGTCACACCCAGCTTCCGTTCAATCATCCGCTCTTCATACTGTTCTCTTCAGGTACGACCGGCGCGCCAAAGTGCATCGTCCACGGAGCCGGCGGGACACTGCTGCAACATCTTAAGGAACACCGACTGCATGTCGATCTGAAACCGGATCAACGACTTTTCTTTTTTACCACTTGCGGATGGATGATGTGGAACTGGCTGGTTTCCGCGTTCGCTTCGGAAGCAACTATCGTGTTATACGAAGGTTCTCCATTTGAACCCGGTGAAAATGCGTTTTTCGACTACATTGCAGACTATTCGATCGATCATTTCGGAGTTTCAGCGAAATACATCGACTTCATTTCGAAAGCAGGCATTCGCCCCAAAGATACGCATGACCTTTCTTCTCTCAAGACCCTGATGTCGACAGGATCACCGTTGATTCCCGAGAGTTTCGATTACGTCTATGAGGCAATCAAGCAAGATGTGTGTCTTTCTTCCATCTCGGGTGGAACCGACCTCATTTCCTGCTTTGTTCTCGGCAATCCAACGCTGCCGGTGAGACGCGGGGAGATTCAGTGCAAAGGGCTCGGCATGGACGTCGCGGTATTTGACGATTCCGGTAACGAGGTGGGACTCGGAACGAAAGGAGAACTGGTCTGCCGCAATTCGTTCCCCTCGATGCCGATTGAATTCTGGAACGACGAAAATGATGAGAAATACCGTTCGGCCTATTTTGAGCGTTTTCCCGGCGTGTGGCATCACGGAGATTATGTTGAGCTGACCGAACATGGCGGCATGATTGTATACGGACGCTCCGATGCGGTCCTTAATCCCAGCGGTGTGCGCATCGGCACCGCGGAAATCTATCGCCAGGCAGAACGTGTCGACGAAGTCATCGAGAGTCTCGTAATCGGGCAGCGATGGGATGGCGACACCAGGGTTGTTCTTTTTGTCCGACTGCGAGATGGCCTCGAACTCGATGAGAACTTGATTTCCAGAATCAAGTCAGTCATACGAAACAACGCATCACCCCGCCACGTTCCGGCCAAAATCCTTCAGGTCGCGGATATTCCCAGAACAAAAAACGGGAAAATTACTGAAGTGGCTGTGCGCAAGATTGTTCACGGTGAGTCAATCGACAATGTCGAGGCGTTGGACAACCCACAGGCACTTGAACTTTATCGAGATCTGCCAGAGCTTCAGACTAAGTGAGGCTTTCAACGCGGTTGCCACCCGGATACAGCTCGACCCTCTGTGAACGGCGTGCTTGTCAACCAACTGCATCCATGGGTTGCCATGCGGCCGCTATTGGGGTTTGGAAATGGCGGTCAGATCATCTGCCGAAAACTACAATCCCGAATTTGGTCATAGAAAAAGTTCAAGCGGGGTAGTTTGAGCCACATCGTTCACAGGTACAGATATCAATTTAGTTTACGCACAATTATCTGTTTTCTAAGTCTCTATCGGTCTACTTAAGCGAAAACCAATTCACCGAATAATTCGGACATGATGTATGAAGGCAATGCTAACGTCAGGAAACACTTCAGATGTCACGATAAGAGCATCATCAAGAGAAAAATCCTCCGTCCAAAATGACTCCTCAATACGATTCTGCATAAGAATCTCGCAAAGTTCTCGTACATTGAGGCTATTGTTGTTCGGATGTAGCAAATCGGGATTTTCGGAACGAACTGTCCCGGGAGGCGACTCTCCTATCCAAGATTCGACCAAGTCTGATATGTAATACCCACTGTAAACTCCTTTCTCGTTTTCCAATTCGGCATCAGTTAACTCGGCGGAATTAGCACCCCAAACTAAAGCGATGTCCCCAAGATTAATTCCAAGCACACGTTCCGGATCAACTCCAAGCACACGTTCCGGATCAACTTCGATCTCGCTATCCCCTTGACTACGGCACAATTGAGAATTTACTATCTGGTCATAATCATACAAAAACTCGGGCCAATAACTGGTAATGTGAGAAGGATCGAATACAAGGTCGCGTGCTACCGCTAACTGGTCAAGCCATGTGACTTCCGTCTCATTCACCGTGACTCTATGAGGACTTTGTGGGGCATCTTGCGAAAAAACACAATTTGACGCAATGAATAGAGCAAATGCGATGGAAGGAATTAGGCGCACGATAAACTTAGGAAAAAACAACTCTATCAAGAGTCCACATTACGAATATCGGAAGCAAGAACGCAGCAAGATAACTTCGTACCGGCCCAGATTTCCTACCTCCGTATGTAACCATAAAGGCAAAGAATATTGAAAGCAAAAGGAAAATTGGAAGTAGCAGAAAATCAAATGCTGTATCTACTTTCGTGTCAATGGTTCCTAAGAAATTAACCGAGAGAAACGTATCTACAAAACCATCTAGGATTTTTTTGGTCTCAAAAACAAAACAGGTTGCGGAACCAAAAAAGGCGCATAGCGCACGTGCCAATCGCGGTAGCTGTTCACTTTTGTCATCAAACCAAACGTCAGTGATTGTGTCAATTAGTCTACCCAGAGCTCGGCTAACTGTCGGATAATTTTTATTTGGATTGTCTTGGGCACTCATTTGAAAAATTTGAACTCAGTCGCAGTAACTGCCTAGAATTTATCCAATTTGCACAATAAATTATATACTACACATCGTGTCGACTTCAGAATTTTGCATCATAAGTGATTGATAATATGATAGACGATGTTTTTTTGGTACTACAAGTTCATCTTCCCGGCAGAGTGTGCGTAAAATTTCTGGCGATTTTGCGAGTTGCCGGATCTATCATTCCAGAAATCGTCGAATCGATTACTGATCACACTCGCCCGAAGAAATTGTGACAAATGCAATCGCTTCGACGCCTTTTGGTGCAAAATGACAGCCGAATTTTGACTATTACCAGAAATCTGACATGCAAACCGGAGTACGTGAAATCGTGAGCACCGCCAAAACGGCCCAAATTCTGGACAGTGTCTGTCCACTCGACTGTCCGGACACCTGCAGTCTGGAAGTGACAGTAGCCAAAGACCGTATCGTAAAAGTGCGAGGATCAAAGGCAAACCCCTATACCGCGGGCGTGATCTGCAACAAGGTCGGACGTTACTACCCGGAAATGGTTCACGGCGGGAAACGGCTTAGAAATCCCCTGATCCGCACCGGCGAACGCAACTCAGGGCAATACAGACGGATATCCTGGGACGATGCACTGGAGCACGTGCATCGCGGATTCTCAAGAGCGATCGATGAGTTCGGGCCCCAGTCGGTGATGCCGCTCAATTATGCCGGCCCTCACGGGGAACTTGCCATAGGCTCCATGGATCGTCGTTTTTTCCACAAGCTCGGCGCCACACTTGTTGATCGGGGCCCGTTGTGCGGTGCCGTAAGAACAACTTCGTATTCCAGCTTGTACGGGGAGGCGCCCGGCATGGCTCCCGAGCACGCCCGTCACTCAGATCTGATTGTCGTGTGGGGCAACAATGCGACTGTATCGAACCTGCATCTGGCAAGGGTCATCAAGTCAGCGCGCGAAAGCGGCGCGAAGGTGATCACAGTCGATCCAAAACGAATTCGAATCGCCGAACAAAGCGACCTTCACATACACATCATGCCAGGAACCGATGTCATATTTGCGATGGCGGTTGCGGCACAGTTGGAAAGACAGGACCAATTGGATCTTGACTTTATCATGGAGTGGACTTTTGGATACGAGCGTTATATGGATCAGGCGCGGCAATACTCGATCGACGACGTCATCCAAATCTGTGGAATCAGCAAGAATCAGTTCGATCAGTTCATCCAGCTATACAGCAATGCGAAAAATATTGCGGTATCGGTTGGAAACGGAATGGAACGCGGTCATAGCGGCGGTTCGGGAATTCGCGCCGCCATGGCACTGCAAGCCTTGACCGGCAATCATGGCCGCATCGGTGCCGGTGTGATAGCGGAACCGGATCTGACTGTCCCTAGAACGACCGATCGACTGCGACGTCCGGACCTGATTCCGTCCGGAACCCGAACCTTCAACATCGTTGATACCTCAGCATTGTTGCTGGACGAAACCCTGGATCCGCCCATCAAGGCATTGATGATCTACAACCACAACCCGGTTGCAACCCATCCGAATCAACAGCAGATGATCGAGGCTTTGGAGCGTCAGGATCTGTTCATTGTCGGATCAGATATTGTCATGACAGACAGCATGGCGTATGCCGATGTCATTCTGCCGGCCGCCAGTCACTTTGAGTATGCGGATATATACGGTGCCTACGGCCAGAATTACGTGCAACGAGCAGCACCCGTCATTCCCCTGGTCGGTGAGGCCTTGCCGAATACAGAAATCTTTCGCCGTCTTGCCGCGAAATTCGATTTCGAAGACGCCATATTCACTGAGAGTGACAGCGAGTTGATGGATTCGGCATTCGACCCGGACGACTCGCGTTTCGAAGGTTCCCGCCCCAGCGAGCTTCCGCTGGACCGGGCAATTGAATTCAACCAGCCTGACGGCGAATTCGCCATCATGTGCGACAATGTCCGACCGGCCACTGCATCTGGAAAGATTGAGCTTTTCTCGGAAGATCTGGAGCAACGATTCGGGTTCGGCGTACCGCGTTATCGTCCGGTTTCGAAAGACTTGCCATTCGTACTGATTTCACCATCGTCCAGCAAGCGGACCAACGCCACGTTTGGTGGCTGTGCGGCCTCCGACGGGATGGAGATCGTGGAGATCAATCCGCAGGATGCTGAAACTCACGCAATAGCCGATGGTGATGTCGTTGAAGTCTTCAATGAGCGCGGGAAGGCAGTACTGAAGATAGTCGTATCGGACAAAACCCGACCCGGTGTGCTTTACTCGCCCAAGGGCACGTGGCGCAATACAAGCCATACAAACATGACTGTGAACGCGTTAATCCCTTCAGACATAAGAGCGGACCTTGTCGGAGGCGCATGTTACAACGAGACCTTTGTAGACCTGAAGCGACAGATGTAGTCGCAGGCGAATTCATCCAGCCGACTGAGCAAGCACGACTTCATTCAGGCCAAATCGAAATCCACATCTGATTTGCCAGATACCTGTCGTTTACCGCACGATGGAAGTTCGGCCGCCCGCGACAAAACCTGAGGCACTATCCATGATCTCAGCGAATGCGAGTGCTATTCAGGATGTCTTCATCCAGTTCAATTCCCAACCCCGGCCGTGTTCCCAGGTCAAGACTTCCATTGCCATCGTGCATTACCGGTCCTGTCAGCATGAAGTCCCTTTCCTCCAACGTCCATTCGGGCGGATCGATTGCATACTCAAGATATGGAGGAGCTCCGGTTCCGGCCGCGAGGTGGGCGTTGGCCAGCAAGCCGATTCCGTTTCCCCAGGTATGCGGACTGAACGTGACACCCAAAGCCTTTGATTGCTTTGCAACGGCAGCCAAGCCGGTGATTCCACCGAAGTACACACAGTCTGTCTGCAACACATCCAGACAGCCTGACGACATCAGATACCGCAGTTCGTAGTACTCCGTATTCATCTCTCCGCTTGCAATCCTCGGCCCATCGGAAATCGAACGAAGTTTCCTCAACCCCTCAAAATCTCCGCGATGCAATGGCTCCTCCAGCCAATACAGATTCAGCTCGCGGGTCTTGTCGATCATCAACCTGGCATCATCATACGTCCACCAGTCACTGGTATCCCATGGCATCCTCCAAGCCTGATTGGCGTCAATCATGATTTCAATCCCGTCACCGAGCGCTTTTCGCACGGCGCGCAAAGCCTCGACATCCTCATCCAGCGCCCGTCGCCCGACCCTGAACTTGATCGCCTTGAATCCCATGTCCCTGATTCGACAGGCCTGCTCCGCGAGTTCGTTCGGCGGGCGAACCGTTCCCGTCGATGCATAGAGCGGAACAACCCCGCTGTCACCGCCAAGCAATTCATAGACGGGTTTGTCTTTCGCTTTGCCATACAGGTCCCAAAGTGCGAGATCAAGCGGCCAGCAACGTGATGCGAAAAGTGAAATGCTGTCGAGTATCCGGTTATGACGGTCAAAGTCAAACGCGTCCTCACCCACGAAAAGATCCTTGTATCGCTCGAATCCGATCATCGCGTCGCCGGACGCGATTCCGACCATTCCGTTGTCTGCCATGACGCGGACGATTGTGGTCTGCCACGTCTTCAATGGCCTGGGGTCCCAGGACGAGGGAAACGGTGGCTTGATTTCCAGCTCGTGGCGTGTGATTTGAATATCCTTGATTAACATACTTCCAAGATGGATTGAAGAAATGACGGTCGAACGTTTCGCCGAATTGTATTAGCATTTGAAATCCGGCGGAATCTTACATTCTAAATCCGTCACGAGTCGATGCTCATAAAGATCATTTGACAGTCGCATTTGAAGATGGCAAGGGGCGCAGAAGCGAAAACTTTGGCATGACTGTGGCGGCGTCAGACCAATGTGCGAATGACAATACAATCAACGCGTCGAGAAGTCACCGAGCGAGACATCCAATCTGCTGTCGGACTGACGTTAAGAACCTGTTGATAATCATACGTGGATTTGACCTTCGCCAGCACGACAATCGCTTAGTCAGGTTCACTCAAATCATTCGTTATCGCTTTACTGCCTGTATCAATCGCGAAGCTCTGCAGTCGATACGAGCACTTAAATCATGGATGACGGGAAACTCTCTAATCGTTGCCGACAAAATGTCTCGGATGTTTTCGGCTAGCTCGCAAATCCGATTTCTAAATCCAGCAACACTAATTCCTGATTTTTTCGACAGTCGTTCAAAATTTCTGGCTCTCAATCGATCAAACTGATTTGCCTTGCCAATCTTCATCGCCATTACTTTGGTAAGCTCATCATAGTAGTCGGTTGACAATACATCATATGCCGGTGCCAATCTGGTCGACATGGAACCTCCTTGTTCTCTAAACAACAAAGAAAAATTCTTTCCATGCGCGTCGTTATTGCCAATAATCAGATTGAAGACTACGAGATTCAGAAAATTCTGGATGTCGATAGCAGGTAAACTGGAAACAGTCTTCAGCATCTCGACACAATCAACTATTCCCGGGCCGCCCTCACTTTGATATTTTCGTTCCGAAGGTATTCCCAACGCTTGGCAGAAATCCTCCTGATGCAAGCGCGTGGGAAAATGCTCAGCGACCTCGAATATTCGATCATAACGCTCTACGAGTATGAATTCGAAGTGTTCGATAGATTTTACGGTGGCGTTGACAGCAGGAATACCTATCGACCTTGCGAGCGATAAGCAGAAGGTTTCATTACTGACGATATTCGGATATTGGGCGATTGCCGGTTTTAGGATATGTGTGCTGGCCGCCCCACCGAGTGGAAGCGAATATCGTCCATTTCGGTCAACATGTATCGCAACCTTTTGCTGTGCACCAGCCAGCGAAATTCGCACCTTTGATTCGCCGGCAAGCAATGGACGTGTCGATAGCCGCTTCAGGATTCCAATTAAGTCCGCATCACCTAACGGTTGATACTCGTAGTCTTGTTCCGAGGGAAGTGTTCCATTAGGCAAAAACGTCAGAGCTCCTGCACATTCACCCCCGATTTTTTCAAGCATCGCAAAATCATTTTGTGCACTGATGCCAAGATTGCGGGCTATGAGTCTGCGGTTATATTCTTCCGGGAGAATACCGGCAAAAAAACCTCTGCATTGCTTTTGTTTGAACTGTTCATTTCCAAGTGGCAACGATGTTGATATGGCAAAATTATGTTCATCATTCAACCACTGTGCGGAGTACTCAAAAGTAACCTGCCCGGACTTCTTCTGTGTGAGATACCCAACCAGTTTGTTGGAAAAAAATACGTCTAGAATGCGGCTCATTCAATATCCACAGTTGGTGGTGGAATCAGCTGAATTTCAATTCCAAGCAGCTGAACAACGTTAAGTACTTTGGCCAACTCACATGTTGGTTTGCCATTTTCCAAATCAACAATAAATCTTTTCCCGGTGCCACAAACGACAGCCAGGTCACCCTGCGTAAGACGTTGTAACTTTCGCGTTTCTCGAACAAGCAAACCAATGGAAATTGTTGTATGTTTCATTTCGAATTTAAGGTTACCGTACGGTATTATTGTTATAGACATAGATAATATTAGATGATATATTACCGTACAGTAAATATCAACGTAATTATCGATATGATGTCAATAATTTTCCCGCTCGGTAAATTATTCTAACCAATGAACAGGCTTGGGTAGTGCCCTCAAGGCAACGCGCTCGAGCCTCCGGATCAGGTTCGCCACGCTGGATCGCCGATTGAGGCGGTATTCGAGTTCCGCTAGGCAGCGTCACGCAATTCTCGGGTCAAATGAGTAATCGGTGTTGCCTAAGTTCGTTTCGGACTACCCGGCACCGTATTGGCATCCTTGCCCGATAGACTGTATCTGAGAACAGATTGTCAAACGTTTTGCCAAATTGGATTATCATCTGAATCCCGGCGGAATTTCGACACTCTAAATCCGTCGACAGGCGACGCAAACTTCAATCAGTTCCAACCCACAAACCAGATTCTCATGAACCAACAGATGCTTGATGTGGAAATCTGGCGCGGCGGCATGTCGGGTCATTACAATTCGTATCAGGTGCCAATTCAGGCCCGTCAGACGATACTCGACATCGTGACCTACGTTCAGCGCGAACTCGACAGCACGCTGTCTTACCGCTTCTCCTGTCGGGTCGGAATGTGCGGCACCTGTGCAATGACCGTCAACGGCGTGCCCCGGTGGACCTGCCGTACCCAGACTTCAGTGATCAGCAGCCGTTCAGGAATCAGGATCGCACCCTTGAGGAACTTTCCTGTCATCAAGGACCTGGTTGTAGACATGAACGACTTTTTCGAGAAGTGGGATCGGGGAATGGGCGCTTCGGATCAGGAATACTCTGATTCCGGGCAATTCGCCCAAGTCCGCCCCGACAGCGCGCAACGCAAGGCAGTTGACCAAGCCATCGAATGTATCGGCTGCGGAGTGTGTCACGCCGCTTGTGACGTGGTCGGATGGAATCCGCAATACCTCGGGCCTGCGGCGCTGAACCGCACTTGGTCACTCGCCAATGACGAGCGACAGCAGAATCGAAAAGCCCTCTTGCAGTGGTCGGCAACCGAGTCCGGCTGCCTGTCGTGCCATACAACGAGATCTTGTACCACCTGCTGCCCGAAAGAACTTGACCCTTCGGGATCCATCGCCGGACTCAAGCAGCAGATCGTTCGGTCACTGATCTGAATTCGTCCGAAAGTCAGGACGGAAGCACTTTTCCCGGATTCATGATATTGTCGGGATCCAACGCCAGCTTGATTGAGTTCATCATGTTCAGTTCGACGGTGGACTTATACCGCGTCATATCCCGTAGTTTCAAAAGACCGATGCCATGTTCGGCACTGAACGATCCGCCAAGACTGTCCGCAATCTCGTGCACTGCGTCACAGACCGCATTCCATTGATCGAAAAATTCATTGCCATCCATGTTTGGCGGCTGGCTGAGATTGAAGTGGATATTGCCATCGCCTATATGCCCGTATGCAAAACATCGCACGTCTGGAATCATTGACTCTACGCTCGCAGTAGCCCGGTCGATGAACTGTGCAATATTGGACAAAGGCACACTGACATCATTCTTGATACTCTTGCCCTCATAGTTCTGACATTCCACGATCGCTTCTCTCAACCGCCACATCTGCATCGATTGCCGCTCACTTTGGGCCACCACGGCATCCAGGATGACCCCATCGTCCAATGCGCGTTCAAGAAAGCGCTCGCTCAGTTGCTGGCTGACCCCGTCTTCGGTACTGTCCCCGAGTTCCACAAGGACATACCAGGGGTAAACCTGTCCGGGGAAGAAGTCGCTGCAATCCGGAATCTGCCTGAAAGCGGATTCGACACACACTGTGGACATCAGTTCGAACGAGGACACGAAATTAGAAGTCTCCTTACGCGTTCTGGAAAAAAGTTCCAAGGCATCCGGAACCGATTCGATCGCTATCATCACCGTAGCACGATTGGTCGGTCGCGGAAACAGTTTCAGAACTGCCGCCGTAATGATGCCAAGTGTGCCTTCCGCTCCGATAAAGATGTTCTTGAGGTCATAACCTGTATTGTTCTTTCGAAGTGAGTTCATTCCGTTCCAGACGCTGCCATCCGGCAGCACCACTTCGAGACCCAGAACCAGATCCCGGGCATTTCCATAGCGCAGCACATTGACGCCGCCGGCATTCGTTGACAGATTGCCTCCAATCTGACATGACCCTTCGGCACCGAGACTCAATGGCAGAAACATATCATGTTCGATTGCCACCGACTGAAGATCAGCCAGTATGCAGCCGGACTCAACCTCCATTGTGTATCCGGTCTCATCAACGCCGCGAACCCGATTCATTCTCTGAAGATTGATAATCACCGATTCCGCATCTGCGACCGCGCCGCCGCATACACCGGTATTGCCGCCTTGAGGAACGATCGGCCGATTGCGTTCGCGGCACAATCGGACAATCGCACTGACTTCGTCAACATCGGCTGGCAAAACCACACACATGGTCTCACTGTCAAAGCGGCCGCGCCGCTCCTTAAGGTAGGGAGCTGTCGACTCACTTGCGGTGAGTACGTTCGCTGCTCGCACAATCGATGCGAGTTCCTGCTGAATTGCTGTATTTTGATTGCACGTTGCCATTTCAGATTGGTGTGGTCCGGGGTAGTGAAGTCCTCAGCTGCCATGCTCCGGGACTTAGCCTATTTTGTGTCGGGGCTTGTGTGTGCTATATATTTGTGATGCGTACAGAAGTCCAGGATTCGGACATAGTTATAGCAAACAAAGGAGGAGAAGTGATGAGACTGAACCTCCTGTCGACAATTATTGTATCGAGTCTTTAGATGGTTCTTGCAAGTGTAGGTTATCGTACACCTGTACTCAGGATGCGCAGTCAGTGGACGGAAAAATCATCGGGTGGTCAGCCCGATCCGGTGGCAGGCGATCAGATCCGGAAAGCCGTCAATGGAGAGGTCAATGTCAAGATTTTTCCGGGGAGAAACCCTGGCAAGGACAAGGAGAATCCCAGTCTGCTTCACAGTAGCGCAATTGAACTTGTGGTGAAGCCGGCGGTACTTTCCCGCCGAACTGCCATTTGTCACAGCGCCAGATTCAATTCCAATAGTCATATCAGAATTTGCCAAGAAGATTAGTGCGGGTTCACCGCGATGGATAAAAGCCTTCGACCTTTCATAACCGGAGCATCCATGATTCCGTTTCGGCGCTATCGGGATGGCTCGACGTTTCGGGACTGGATTCGACTCGTCGGCCAAGACGCACTGAAACAGGCACAGCTCGAAAGGTCCCAGGTTGACTCGGTCATCGTAGCCAGTGAGAGCGACATGCTGTCCCTGCAAGTCAGTCCGGCGGCACTGGTCACGGATGAACTGGGACTGCTGGGGGCAGCCGCAGTTCATGTCGAGGCCGGTGGAGCGAGCGGTGCGGCCGCATTGCGCGAGGGATACATCCAGATCTGTTCAGGCCTTGCCGAAAATGTCCTGGTCATCGGTTACGATCAGACTGCAAGTCGACTGTCGCGAGCAGGCGTGCAAAGAGTCTACAGCCTTTCGTTTGATGCCGACATCGAAGGTTGGAGCGGAATCAGTACGGCAAATCTGTATGCCCTCTCGTTCAAGCTCTATTGCCGGGAACTCAACGCCAATTCACGACAGGCTGCGCTGGTGTCGGTAAAAAATCATGGGAACGCAATGTACAACCCGTTTGCACACAAACCTATGGACATCACAGTGGATGATGTTCTTCAATCCGATGTCATCAGCGACCCATATCGCCTTCTGGACTGTTCGGTGATCAGCGATGGTGCGGCGGCAGTCGTCCTTTCAGCCGAAAATGGCGGTGCTGGCCGTCGGCATTCAATACGGATCACAGGGAGCGGTTGCAGTACCGATTCGGTACGACTTGGGGATCGCAGTGCGGCACATATGTTTTCGGCGAAGTCACAAGCCGCTCGGCAGGCTTATTCACAAGCGGGGGTTACGGACCCTGGCAGGGAGATTGATGTTGCTGAGGTGTATGACGCGTTCAGTGGCGCGGAACTTCAAGGCATCGAAGCGCTCGGACTGTGTCCGTCAGGTCGAGCGGGTCCGGAAATGGAAGCGGGAAGATTTTCTTCCGACGGAGCGTTGCCGGTTAACCTGTCAGGCGGCCTGATCGGACAGGGCGGAGCGCCCGGTGCGACCGGAATTGCTCAGGCGGTGAACGTCTATCGCTTGCTCTGCGGCACTTTTGAACCGCAACTTCAGCCCGCACGAAAACTTCGTCGAGGACTGACTGACGCTCATTCCGGTGTTTGTACAGTCGGCATTGTCCACGTGATCGAGTCAGTGCCGCCACAGTGACCCGTCGGTGAAAGTTTTCGACCATTCACTGACTGAATCGTTGTTGCGACCAGGGTCCAGATTGCTGTCTTTCAAACTGGCAGGCGAAGTTCATTTGGTTCCCTCAGGCCGGTCAAATCCTTGACCCAGGAGTCTGTCACGATACTGTGTCCGGCAATGCGGTCCGAGTTGCGAGGTGGTCGATTTTCCGCATTGAAAATTGAGTTCAATCGGGTTTGCGAACAGTTAAAATATCGCGGAATTTTGCCCGCGGGGTCGTCGCTTGGATTCCACGGCAGGTGTAATTTGCGTGTCGCATCAACGTATGCCTCCGACTGAGTCTCCAAGGTCGGCTTCCGCTTATTGGTGCTGACAGTCATTGGGAGGAATCACGCACATGAATGACAAACCAGCTCGCCAGCACGGTGCGATGGAGTTCACTCAGCCTCCGGTCGACCTCGACCGGGTTCGTCTTTATCGACTCGACCGGGTTCGACAGCAGTTAAGGGATCGGGACCTGGCCGGCGCACTTTTGTTTGATCCGGTCAATATCCGCTATGCGACCGACACAACGAACATGCAGATATTCTGCTCGCGCTATGATGCACGCAGTGTCTTTGTGGCGACGGAGGGCCCCGTTGTCCTGTGGGACTTCGGGGATTGGCCTCATATAACACAAGAACTTCCAACAATCGATGATTACCGCGTGATGCCGCCATTTTTTTCTTTTGGGGTGGTGGAAGCTGCCATGACAATGCCCGTCAGTTCGCCCGCGAGGTGTTGGACGTCGTCGCATCGAGTGCCGGCGACAACCGCAGGATAGCCGTTGACCGCTGTGGCCTGACAGCATCGGGTGCATTGCAGCACGCGGGGCTGGAAATGGTCGAAGGCCAGGGGCTGATGGAAGTTGCCCGGTCGGTGAAGTCAACCCAGGAGATCGCTCTTTTGCAACACTCCATCAATGTCGGTGAAATTGCGATTGCGCAAATGCGCCGATTGATGGAACCGGGTATCACTGAAAACGCACTGTGGTCAAAACTGCACGAAACCAACATTGCCATGGGCGGCGAGTGGATCGAAACCCGACTTCTGGCGTCTGGCGCTCGAACCAATCCGTGGTTCCATGAATGCTCCATGAAGCCGATCGAAAAAGGTGAGATGGTGTCTTTCGACACTGACATGATCGGACCTTACGGTTACATCTGCGACATGTCGAGATCCTGGATTTGCGGCGAGGTCAGGCCGAAGCCGAATCAGGCGCGTCTGTACCAGCTTGCCAACGAACAGATTCACTTCAACATTGATCTGTTGCGGCCTGGCTTGAGTTTCCATGAGTTCGCGCAGATGGCCTGGCCGCTTCCGGATGAGTTCAAGAGGCATCGGTATGGCGTCACTGCTCATGGGGTAGGCCTTACCGATGAGTACCCGGCAATCAAGTACATCTTCGATTTCGATGAGCATGAGATTGATGGCATTTTTGAGGTTGGAATGGCCCTCAGTATCGAATCATTCATCGGCTCTGCTCATGGCGGAGAAGGCGTGAAACTCGAAGAGCAGGTCGTGATCACGGACACCGGATGCAGGAAACTGTCCTCATATCCAATTGAGGACTGGTGATCCTTGCGACTCGATAATCTGTTGCGGTCATTCAGGCTCGGATTGCGCTGGAACATGACAGGCTGAACGTCTGCGACGGGCAATGCTCCGATGGCCACAAGATCCGACATGAGCTTGTAAATTCGGACGACTGCCGCAAGTTCAGGCAGATTTCCCTGATGTTCAGCCACCGATTGCCGAGTTCGCACCATATTGCCAGGCGCGCCACATCATGCTGATCCCCGACAGAATCAGCACACCCAGAACCAGGCGGTAGAATACAGTCTCCTCGACATGCTTTCTCACCGCGCGGCCCGCAGCGAGGCCAACAACCAATGGAATCACAGCCAGCGCAGACAAGATCGCGAGTTTTCGGTCCATCACCCCGACGAAAATCAGCATGGCAACCCATGGCACCACTGCACCGATATACAAGAAACTGATCGTGTTGACGAAGCGGTTCTTCTCCAAAGTGGACAGGGACACCAGGTAGAGAATCAGCATCGGACCGAACAGGGACGACAGCCCTCCAACCACGCCTGCGGTGCCGCAGAATACCGCGCCGGCAGGTTTTTCCAGCCTTGCCGGTATCGTGATCTTGCGCGGTGATCCCTGCAAGATGGTAAAGGCGATCACCAGAATTCCAACCAGCAACAGCAGCGTTTTTTCATCAGTGCCGGAAAGTATCTTGACCCCCGCCCAGGTGCCGACAACCAGCGCGACAAACGCCGGCCAGAACCGTGTGACTGTTTCCACCGGCTTTTCGGCATCGTAAACCTGCCACACATTCGCAACAACGACCGGAAAGGCCATCATTACAATCGTGTGATGAACCGGCAGTACAAGTGCCATCATCGGAACCGTCAGAAGTGGGGTGCCGATGCCCAGAACACCCTTGATGAATCCCCCGCAAGCCATCGCGAATGCACACCACGCCACTACCCAGGGGGCCAATTCAAAAATCATGTTTGTTCGAATAAGTCAGTTTGACCAGTCGGTAAGAGCAGACTGTTATATCAATTGAACTGTCCAGTCGCATTGAAATATGAATGGCCGGCGCGGCTTGGCTGTACTCAGTGCGCATGGTTGCAGCCACACGGCTCACCCAGCGCAAACTTGGTCGGTCAATTGAAGACTGTAGCGCCAGGACAGGTCGGTTTGCGCAGTCTCAACAGCAAGCCAACCCCCAATTGCTGGAATCTGCTTTTCTTAATTGGTCTTTACTCACCAAAGTTAACGCGTGATTCGACCAACGAATTTGCTTGGCAGTCGCGTAAGGACTGCCAGCGTTCGGGCAGACGCGCGTCTGCATTGACTGAACAGCATGACAGGTATAGAATTGCGTGCAAATGTGTCCACTGTCCAATCGGTTTAGTCCTGGACGACATACCCTCTGCGATGAAACGAAGTCACTACAAAATTCAGTTGCCTGCGCTGATCCTCAAAATGTTTTGGGTAGGTATGATCGTTACGGTCGCAGTCACTCACCCAATGGAATCAATTGGGCAGGACTCATCGCCGAAGCAGGATATTTGGACACTGAAAGAAGCTGCCAGAAACGGTTCGGCTGATGCACAACTCAATCTCGGCATCCTATATCACTTGGGCAAGGGTGTTTCGTCTAATCACGCCGAAGCCATCAGCTGGTATCAACTGGCCGCCGAACAGGGATTAGCCCAGGCACAGCTCAATCTCGGATTCCTGTATCGTAACGGTGAGGGCATTGAGCCGGATCATGCCGAAGCCGCCCACTGGTACCGGCTGGCCGCCGAACAGGGATTGGCCCAGGCACAGCTCAATCTTGGCATCCTGTATCGTAAGGGTGAGGGTGTTCCACAGGACGATACCGAGGCGGACAGATTGTATCGACTGGCCGCCGAACAGGGGTTGGCCCAGGCACAGTACTATCTCGGCCTCATGTATCACTTGGGCGAACGTGTTCCCATAGACCACTCAGAGGCGATCGCATGGTACCGGCTGGCCGCCGAACAGGGGGCAGCCGATGCACAGCTGAATCTTGGCTATTTGCTTCATCGAGGTAAGGACGTTCCGCTGGATCAAGCTGAAGCTGCGCGATGGTATCGACTGGCTGCCGAACAGGGGTTGTCGCAGGCGCAGTTCAATCTCGGAACGCTGTATCGCAATGGCGACGGGTTGCGGCAAAGTCATTCTGAGGCGGCCAAGTGGTATGATTTAGCGGCTGAACAGGGTTCATCACAGGCACAACTCAATCTGGGGTTCCTATATCGCACAGGCAAGGGTGTCCGACAAGACTATGCTGAGGCAGCGAGATTGTATCGACTGGCCGCCGAACAGGGTTCAGGCGATGCGCAGCTAAGACTCGGGGAACTGTATCACTTTGGGAAAGGTGTTCCCCAAAGTGATGTTGAAGCGTATGCCTGGATTGACATCGGAACCACGCAGACCGGCAGTGAGGAAGGAATCGAATTCCTGAAGACAGTGTCGGAATCCATGTCAAGTTCCGATCTGGAACATGCCAAAAGATTATCCAAGCAATACTGGGAAGCTTACGTAAGCGACGGCAATTGAATCCGATTGATTATCCAGTCTTTCGGCACCCGATAAGTTCATGCTCTATAGAAACTGGAGAGTCAGTGTCTGCGATCACGGTGATGTGTTTTCAGTTTGAATCGGGGGCAATCGACCCGTGACCCCAACAGCTCAGATTAAACTGCGTCGGACCTAAGCCACAACCACCGTGTAATTCGGTATGACTGTATCGGACTGTTCGGGCGATGCAGGATATCGCGCTGTAACCAACGCTCGCCGATCTTCTGGAATGCGCCGGTAAAGAAAATCAGATGCATTTCCCGCTTCACCCTCGACAAAAAACTGGGTGGTCACAGTGCGCGAGCCGGGTGGTGTTATCTTTGCGTGAATATGGGGTGTTCGGCCGCTGTATCTGACCGGTCGAATGGTGCGAAAGCGAAACTCTCCTCGCGCCGAGGTTCCTGTCGCGCCGTATCCCTGAAATTCCGGTTCCGAAACATCACCCCTGTCCGCGGGATGTTTATAGGCGCCAAAGGCATCGCACTGCCAGATTTCCACCTTGGCGCCGGATATGGGCTCACCGTTAACGTTCACTACCTGACCGGTCAGATGAACAATGGTTCCCGTCGCGGGTCGAGACTTCCCATCAACCCAGATCAGGTCGGCATCTGAGTCAACAGGAAAATTGACAGGATAGAACGGCCCTTCCGACTGCCGCGGAGTCAATTTCATTACCGCCATCGCTGCCGATGCCGGAGTCAACAGGATGAGCCCCGCCGCCTTGATCCATGTTCTGCGTGCAAAAGGCATGGTTTTAGGATGCGACAATTGGAATTGAATGCTTGGGTCGAATCTGAAAAGCCACTTTTTTGCCAATAGTGACTCGAATATTGGTAGTGTAACCATCCCGACTCCGGATGTCTACTGAATTCACAGGTGGAGGCTGTCGCAAAATCACAGCCAGGGAGATATCTGCGCAAAAGCGCCAAAATTCTGACCTGGAAATCCACGTTGAATTCTCTCAAATGTCGCACAATTGGATAATCAGGAGCGGGAAGAAAATGATGCACAAGGACAAATAAGTGAAAACGGTTAGCATTTGCCAGTTTCAGAAATTGCCTGACCCCGAATCAAGTGAATTGGAAATATGCAGGAGAATTAGATAATATGATTCATTTGATAATTGGAATAATTCAGTACAGTTCATAGTGGAGCGATTGTTTGTGTCTGTGAGTGACAGTGAAATTCGAAAGCGGCTTCGATTAGGTGAAGATCATTACTGGGAATTCAAACAATTCGAGTTCAAAAACGGTAAACCTGCGCATCTAAAACGTAACGATTTAGCGGATGAATTAATTGCTTTTGCCAACGCGAAAGGCGGCAACCTGCTTTGTGGTGTGACAGATGACAGTCAAATTCAAGGCATGACGAAACCTCAACTGCGCGCGGTTGACGATCTATTGGGTGAGGTGAGTACTGATTCAATTGAACCCGCGCTACGAATATTAAGGTTATTGATAGTCGTGCAACGGCTATCTGTAACCATGTTGAACGA
>JAPPIB010000009.1 GCA_028820695.1 Acidiferrobacterales bacterium
CCCCTGTCCCTACGCTGGCGGTGAAATCTCAAAAGTCCAGCGAACAATCGCTTATAGTCCAATCATCCAAAATACTGGCCGAATCTGCATGCTCGTCGCAACGTTCTGCCCCTGACAACGAGAACAGCAACATCAGTGAATTTCAGCAGTCAGGAAACTGTGTGTTGAAACCATCTCACTGGTAACCGCAACGCGTCGTTCCGTCGGTAATGCGTGCCGCACTTTCCGTCACCCGCTCTACCATCTGACGAAACCGACTGAATGTCTCGACTGTCGGTACCTTGCACACTGGAATTCACGTCGTTTCGCGCGGAGCGACGAAAGCAGTATTGTATGCTACTTGTGTTTGAACTTTCGCCGATCAATCACTTTGGTTTTGCACCGCTCAACTGCAAGCTGATTGGGACTCACATCCTTGGTGATGGTTGACCCCGCACCAACAACGGCACCTGCTCCAATCTCCAATGGCGCCACCAATGAGGCGTTCGATCCGATAAATGCGTTGTCGCCGATCACAGTCCGGTGCTTCTGTCTGCCATCATAGTTGCATGTGATGGCTCCCGCACCGATATTGACGTTCTGACCCACGTCGCTATCGCCCACATAAGCGAGATGATTGACTTTGGTTCCCTCTCCGAGTGTCGAGTTCTTGACTTCAACATAATTGCCAACCCGACAATTCCCGCCAATTGTCGTGCCCGGACGAATTCTGGCGAAAGGTCCGATTGTACAACCCGACTCAATCCGCGCGCCTTCAATGACGCAATTCGGCAATATCGTGACGTCGGTACCCATAACAGTATTCTCGATAACATTGTTGGCTTCAATCGAGACGTTGTCTCCCATTTTGATATCACCTTTCAGTATCACGTTGATATCGATTCGACAGTCTTTACCGGACTCACAAGTTCCGCGCAAATCGAATCTTGCGGGATCGACGATTTCGACACCGCGACTCAGCAAGGACTGCGCATTTTTCGTTTGCATGGCTCGCTCCAGTTGTGCCTGTTCGATTCTGCTGTTGACGCCGGCGATCTCACTTAGTTGTGACGGTTGGCTTGTGACGACGGAAATTCCCTCCGATATCGCGAAGTCTACTATATCAGTCAGGTAGAATTCCCGTTGCTTGTTGTTGTTCTCAATTCGGTCCAGCCATCCATCCAGCAGCGAAGCGGATACTGCCAGCGGACCGGCATTGACTTCCTTGATTTCACGTTCAGATTCGGTCGCATCCCGGTCCTCGATGATTCTCTCCAGTCTGCCGTCGGCATCCCGCTTGATTCTACCGTATCCCGCAGCGTCCGCCAATTGCGCTGTCAGTAAAGCGAGTTGACCTGCTGAAGCATGCTCAACCAGAGTCGAAATTGTCTTTGCCGATACGAACGGATTATCGCCGTACAGCACACATGCAATGGCCTCCGGGTCGACATGTGCGATGGCCTGTTGCGCGGCATGTGCAGTACCGAGAGGTTCACACTGCAGGCACCAGTTCACGTCCTCATGCGAAAAACGTTCGGGTATTTGCGAGCCGCCGGCGCCGTATACCACATGAATCCTGTCGGGATTGATGCTTTTTGCGCTTGATAGAATGTGCTGAAGCATCGGCCGGCCACCGATTTCGTGAAGGGACTTGGGCTTGTCGGAGTTCATTCGCACACCCCGACCACCCGCGAGAATGATGACTTCAGTTCGAGTCAATCAATCATCCATGCATGTGCTTGTTTCGCAGCTGCTGCGAATCTCACCGTCGGAAGTCAGCGGCGTTTCTGCCTCAACTTCTCCAGCGCCCGCAGTTGTGCAGCTGCTTGGGCCAGCTCCGCTTTGGCTTTGGCCAGGTCCATTTCTGAAGTCTTGTCCTGCAGGTCACGTTCAGCCTGTCGCTGCGCCTCAAGCGCTTGTGCCTCGTCGAGATCGGAAGCTCGGACAGCAGTATCGGACAGAACCGTAACCAGGTGGGGTTGCACCTCAAGCAGCCCGCCGGAAACGAAGAAAAACTGTTCTTCGCCGTTTTCGAGCTGCACCCGCACCTCGCCCGGCTTGAGCCGGGTAATCATGGGTGCATGCTTTGGTGCGATACCGACCTCACCCATTTCTGCCGGCGCGAACACCATCGTACCGCTGCCGGTCCAGATCTCTTCTTCTGCGCTGACGATTTCTACTAGAATTTCAGACATGTTGCATCAATCAGTCGGGCTCAACAATGTTCTATGCTGCCTTCTTGTGTGCCTCGACAACCTCGTCAATCGGCCCAACCATGTAGAATGCCTGTTCCGGAATGTGATCATACTCACCGTCGACAATACCTTGGAATCCCTTGATCGTGTCCGCCAGAGAAACATACTTGCCGGCACTGCCGGTGAATGTTTCAGCAACAAAGAAAGGCTGCGACAGGAAGCGCTGGATTTTTCGGGCTCTGGATACGGTCAGCTTGTCGTCTTCAGAAAGCTCGTCCATACCCAGGATCGCGATGATGTCTCGCAGCTCCTTGTATCGCTGCAGGGTTCCCTGCACCGCTCGCGCAGTATCGTAGTGTTCCTGTCCGACCACCAGAGGATCAAGCTGTCGACTGGTCGAATCCAGCGGGTCTACCGATGGATAGATTCCCAATTCTGCAATCTGCCTTGACAGCACGAGCGTCGCGTCCAAGTGGGCAAATGTCGTAGCCGGCGAAGGATCGGTCAGATCGTCCGCGGGCACATAAACTGCCTGGAAAGACGTAATCGAACCGGTTCTGGTCGAGGTGATCCTTTCCTGCAGGATACCCATTTCCGCTGCCAGGGTCGGTTGATAACCCACCGCAGACGGCATACGGCCGAGCAACGCCGAGACTTCGACGCCCGCCAGTGTATATCGATAGATGTTGTCGACAAACAGCAGGACGTCACGACCCTCATCGCGGAAGAATTCTGAAATCGTAAGGCCTGCCAGCGCGACCCGCAATCGGTTGCCTGGTGGTTCATTCATCTGTCCGTAAACCAATGAGACCTTATTGAGCACATCGGCTTCTTTCATTTCATGATAGAAGTCGTTGCCTTCTCGGGTACGCTCTCCGACACCGGCGAATACGGAATAGCCGGCATGTTCGATTGCGATATTTCGAATCAGTTCCATCAGCGTAACCGTCTTGCCGACACCCGCTCCTCCAAAAAGGCCGATCTTACCGCCTTTTGCAATCGGCATGATCAGATCGATCACCTTGATACCGGTTTCAAGTATCTCTACCGCAGTCGCCTGATCGGTGAACCCAGGCGCCTTGCGGTGAATCGGCCAATGATTGTCCGACTCTACCGGTCCTGCTTCGTCTACCGGCTCACCCAGCACGTTCATGATGCGGCCCAAAGTCGGCTCTCCGACGGGTACTGTGATCGGCTCACCGGTATTGGTGACCGGAAGTCCCCGCTGCAGTCCGTCACTGGACCCCATAGCGATCGTGCGGACCACGCCATCTCCCATCTGCTGCTGCACTTCCAGCGTGAGCCCTGTCGCGTCAACCTTGAGCGCGTCATAGACTTTCGGAACTTCAGCCCTTGGAAATTCAACATCCACGACCGCTCCGATAATTTCGACAATTTTCCCTTGTACCATGATTGCCTCTTGTTTACTGCTGCTGATATTGTTTGTTTGCCAAATAATTTCCTGACTGTATCTACACTGCGGCGGCGCCACCGACGATTTCGGATATCTCCTGCGTGATCGCAGCCTGTCTTGCCTTGTTGTAGATCAGATTCAGTTCGTCAATAAGATTTCCCGCATTGTCGGAAGCCGCCTTCATCGCGACCATCCTGGCTGATTGCTCGCACGCGATATTCTCAACGACCGCCCGGTAGACAATTGATTCGATGTATCGTGTCATCAGTGTGTCCACGACCTCATGCGATTCCGGCTCGTAAAGATAGTCCCAGTGATGCGTCAATTGATCATCGGGGACCTCAACCTTGATCGGGAGGATCTGATCGACCGTCGGGCCCTGGGTCATTGTGTTGACAAATTGGTTGCTGACCAGATACAGCCGGTCAAGTTCACCTTCCTCATAGGCATCCAGCATCACCTTCACCGATCCGATCAGATCAACAATCTGCGGTGCGTCGCCGAGATGAGAAGCCTGACAGATGATGTCGGCTCCCAGTCTTCGGAAAAATCCCAGACCCTTGCTGCCGAATACCCCGAACTTTACAGGCACATCCTGACTCTGCCACTGTGAAATGGATTCCAGTGCGTTACGGAAAAGATTGATATTGAGTCCGCCGCAAAGGCCTCGATCCGAGCTGACGACGATATAGCCGACCGACTTGACTTCGCGTTCGACGGCATATGGGTGTGCGTATTCCAGACTCGCATGCCACAGGTTGTTGACCACCTTGCGGATGGACTCGGCATACGGACGGGCAGCGCGCATGCGCTCCTGTGCACGGCGCATCTTGCTTGCGGCCACCATTTCCATCGCGGAAGTGATCTTCTGGGTATTCTCGATACTCCGAATCTTGGTCCGTATTTCCTTTGCGCCTGCCATAGTCCGGCCAATTCCTTCAGTTCAGGTGTTGAGTCTGCTGACTTGAGTGGTTACCAGGTACCATTCTTGACGAAATCGTCCATCGCGTCCTTCATCTGGGCGGCTACCTCGTCGGTGTAGTCCGGAGTGCTGTTGATGCCGTTCAGCAGATCAGAATGGTTTGACTTCAGGTACGATTGCAGTGCCTGTTCGAATCCGACAACCTGGTTGATTTCCAGCTCATCGAGATAACCCTCGTTTGCGGCGAACAGCGAGAATGCCATTTCCGCCACCGACAGCGGCTCATACTGCGGCTGTTTCATGACTTCTGTCACACGTTGCCCGCGCTCAAGCTGCTTTCGGGTAGCCTCGTCAAGGTCTGATGCAAATTGCGAGAATGCTGCCAATTCGCGATATTGCGCCAGAGCCAGTCGTATGCCACCGCCGAGTTTCTTGATGATGTTGGTTTGTGCGGCACCCCCGACACGGGACACAGACAAGCCAGCGTTGATCGCCGGTCTGATGTTCGCGTTGAACAGATCACTCTCGAGGTAGATCTGCCCGTCAGTGATCGAGATCACATTGGTGGGGACAAATGCGGATACGTCGCCCGCCTGAGTCTCGATGATCGGAAGGGCGGTCAGCGAACCCGTCTGGCCCTTGACTTTCCCGTCGGTGAGGGATTCCACATAATCCGCGTTGATCCTTGAGGCTCTCTCAAGCAATCGCGAGTGCAGGTAGAATACGTCACCGGGGTACGCTTCCCGACCCGGCGGCCGGCGAAGGAGAAGCGATACCTGACGATAGGCCCAGGCCTGCTTGGTCAGGTCATCATAGATGATCAGCGCATCTTCCCCGTTGTCGCGAAAGTACTCGCCCATGGTACAACCCGCGTAGGGGGCGATGTACTGCATGGCCGCACTTTCGGCCGCTGATGCCGAGACCACAACGGTATGATCCATGGCGCCATGCTCTTCAAGTTTTCGTACCACATTGGCGATACTGGAGATTTTCTGTCCGATGGCGACATAGATGCACTTGATGTTCGTATCCTTCTGATTGATGATCGTGTCAATGGCGACTGCTGTCTTGCCGGTCTGGCGGTCACCGATGATCAGCTCGCGCTGCCCGCGGCCGATCGGTACCATTGAATCAATGGCTTTCAGTCCGGTCTGTACCGGTTGGGAAACCGACTGACGGGTAATGACACCCGGCGCGACCTTCTCAATCGGTGCCGCAGCAACCGCATCGATCGGTCCTTTTCCATCGAGTGGACGACCCAGCGAGTCAACCACCCGCCCGAGCAGTCCCGGGCCGGTTGGCACCTCAAGGATACGGCCAGTGCAACGTACGGTGTCACCTTCGGTGATGTGCTCATAGTCACCCAGTATGACCGCACCGACGGAGTCGTGCTCGAGATTCAGCGCGAGACCGAAGGTGTCGCCTGGAAACTCCAGCATCTCTCCCTGCAGTGCGTCCGCAAGGCCGTGAATGCGGACGATACCGTCCGTGAGCAGCACAACAGTTCCTTCACTGCGTGCCTGTGCTGTTGCGTCAAAATCCGCAATGCGAGCCTTGATCAGCTCACTGATTTCGGAAGGATTTAATTGCATCGCCATCTGAATATTCCTCTGAGTGCAAAAATGGCAGTTACGCTTTCATGTAAATGTTGATTGTGAAACTCACACACCGAGCGAACTGGAGAGTTTTTCCAGTCTCGCCCGTACTGATCCGTCGATCACCCAATCGCCTGCCCGAACGACCACGCCACCCAGCAGGTCCGGGTTGACGCTGCTCGTCAATCTGACCTTGCTCCCCAATCGATTCTGGAGTGCCGAGATAAGACCGGCTCGGTGTTCGTCGTCGATTTCGAACGCGGTTTCCAGCTCGGCCTCAATGACGCCTTCCTCAACCGCGCGCAACGACTCGTACTGCGCGGTGATCGATGGTACGGCCGCCAGACGTCTGTAGTGCCCCAGTATTCGAACCAGATTCCGGGTCTGCTCGTCGAAACCATCGCGGCCGATCTCCATCAGGACTTCAAGAACCTGCTGACGTGTGACACGAGGGTCGTTGATCAGGATTCCGACATCGGGATGCTCGACAATCTCACACAGCATCTGCAGGCTCTGCGACCATTCGTCGAGTCGGTCGGTATCGCGTGCCAGTTCGAAAATGGCCTGTGCATACGGCCGGGCAATGTTGGAGGATTCGGTCACGTGTAATGTCTTCCGGATTAAAGTTTTTCGGCCAGTTCGGAGAGCATCCGCTCGTGCGATTTCTGATCGATCTCTCTGGAAAGGATCTGCTCGGCACCGGAAAGTGCCAGTTGAGCGACCTGCAATCGAAGCTCTTCTTTTGCCCGATTGGCTTCCATCTCGATCTCTCCACGGGCCGCAACAAGAATTCGCTCGCCTTCGGTTCTGGCTTCCGTCTTTGCCTCGGCAACGACTTCGGAACCTCTTTTTTCCGCTCTGGCGATGATTTCCTGGGCCTGTGACTTTGCCTGCTCGATGAGTTCATCGGCATCGCTGCGACCGCGCTCCCGTTCCCGCTGTCCCTCTTCGGCGGCCGCAAGTCCATCGGAAATGGTCTTGCGACGTTCGTCGAGCGCGGTCATGATCGGCGGCCAGATGAACTTCATGCAGAACCAGACGAATATGATGAACGTAATCGTCTGTCCAATCAGGGTCAGATTGATATTCATGCTATTTCGCTACCACCAGCTGGTCGGTACTGGTTCGTCCAAGTTCGTCTCGCGTCAGGCGACGGCAAACAGTATGTAGAATGCGATGCCGACCCCGATCATGGGCACAGCGTCCACCAGTCCCATCATGATGAAGAACTGAACGCGAAGCATGGGCAGCAGTTCCGGTTGCCTGGCAATTGCCTCGATAAATCTAGCGGCCAGGATTCCGATACCGACTGCGGCTCCGACAGCGCCCATGCCAAGTAAGACGGCACCAGCGATAAAATACAATGCTGCTTCCATAATGTTATCTCCGATCTAGCAAACCATTGTGAATCAAATTCAAATCAATAACTTAGTGTTTATGGTGAGCCATGTCCATATAGACGATGGTCAGTACCATGAATATAAATGCCTGGAGCAGGACGATCAGGACATGAAATACTGCCCAGGCCCACTGCAGGACACCACCAACCACTGCCAGTACAATACCCGAACCGTACAGCAGCGCAATCAATATGAAGATCATCTCTCCGGCATAAAGATTGCCGAAAAGTCTTAGTGAATGAGACAGCGGCTTGGCGAGCAGGCCGATCATCTCAAGGAAAAAGTTAACCGGTATCATCCATTTACCGAATGGCTGCAAAGTCAGCTCTCCGACAAATCCACCGACTCCCTTGTTCTTGATGTTGAAATAGATCATCAGCACGAACACCGACAGCGCCATGGCAAATGTGATGTTCGGGTCCGTTGTCGGCACCACTTTCATGTATTCGATTCCGAGCAGCTTGGCGGCTTCGGGAATCCAGTCGACGGGAACCAGGTCCATCAGGTTCATCAGCAAAATCCACACGAACAGTGTCAATGAGAGTGGAGCGATGAGGTCGCTCTTGCCGGAAAATGAACCGCGCACATTGTCGTCGATAAAATCGATGACCCATTCAATGAAATTCTGAAACTTCCCCGGGTTGCCACTGGTGACGCGCGCCGCAGCGCCGCCAAACACCACCAGAAACAGGATGCCCAGCGCAATCGACCAGAACATGCTGTCCAGGTGAATCGCCATGAACCCCATCTCACTGGCTTCCTGTGCGCTATGTGCGATTGACCATCCGTTTTCGGGATGGTTGCCGAAGGTGAGATTCTGCAGATGATGCTTGATATAGCCCGATGCTGTGAGTTCGCCGGTGGTCGCCATGACTTGTGTACCGCTGGATCGGGAAGGTGGTCGGAGTTATCGGATTCGCAGACCGGCATCGATCCAGCCGATGAACATGGCAGCAGTGAATACTGCGAACATGGCAATCGGGTCGATGGCGCTGACTGACAGGAAAATGGCGGCGAATACCATTGCCGTGATGGCAAACTTGACCAGTTCGGCTCGCAGCATGATTCCAAAAGTCCTGGGGTCGTTTTCGCTGAGCTTGCTGTTACCGAAAACGCGCCAGATGGAGTAGGCGCTGGGAATGATGCATGCAATGCCGCCCAGCAATGCCGAGTAGGCTGCTACAAATGACGAGAATCCAAATCCGATCGTGCCGATCAGCGTCACGACCGCCTGCGTGACGAGTATCCGACCGGTACCCGCCTGAAAGGGTAGATTCAGTTGTGTCATACGACTGCTTTGGATGTATTGCGTCATTTGATCTGCAAACAAACATGCCAAAAGCCGGTTTCAGGAACCGACTTTGACTGAAAGACCTCTGAAAGAAAAGACAAATGATAAACTATTTTTTTCGATCTCAGTGGCAAAATTCGCGCTTGGTCGAGCAACCAAACACGTTGAATCCCGCTTTGCAACCTGTGATCAGCCCGGCAACCGGCCCGGCGCGCCGGAGCAAAAATGCCGCGCATGGGCAAGCAGCGGGCAAGGTCCTTCATGAATTGCAGGCTTCAGAGCATGCGACGGTCCGTGCTTTGGGCGCTGCGCCTTTCGCTATGAAGCGCGGTGGGGCAGGCATTGCGGAATTTGTTTGAGGTCGCTCAGAAACAGACATGTTCGACCTGATGCCAACGAAACTCGTGCGGGCTCGAAATCTGAGTGTTGCAACCGATCCGGGCGGACTGATCACCTCAATTCATGTGAATCAAGACTTAAGGTATCGCCGGTTGCCTCACTTCAGGCTTGGCCCGATCGCCATCAGCTCGCGCGCAGCTTGTTGCGGTGCCAGCCCTTCATTCAGAATTCTGTAAACCCTGTCGGTCATCGGCATGAATACATCCAGTTTCTTTCCAATCGAATACGCTTCCCTGGTCGATTGTATTCCCTCCACCTCCTGACCGATTTGTGCAACGATCTCATCCAGTTTCATACCTTTTCCAAGTGCAAGACCCAGACGACGATTACGTGACAGATCGCCCGAGCAGGTCAATACGAGGTCACCCATTCCGGAAAGCCCCATCATGGTCTCGGCCTTCCCGCCAAGTGCTGAGTTCAGTCGTCCCATCTCGGCCAGGCCGCGGGATATCAGCATGCAACGCGCATTGATTCCGAGCCCCATCCCATCGCTGATGCCGGCTGCGATGGCAATGACATTCTTGGTCGCGCCGCCGACCTGGACGCCAACGATGTCGTCGGTGGTGTACACAAGAGTTGTCTCATTTCGGAAAACATCGGCGATGTCCTCAATTCTGTCGGCCGCTCGCGATCCGAGATCGAACCCGGCAGGAAGCCCTCTCACGACCTCGGACGCGAAACTCGGACCTGATATGACAGCAGTCACTGCCTGCTCCCCGAGTATGTCCTTCGCAGATTCGCTCAGCAATCCGCCCGTTTGGCTCGAAAATCCTTTCGTCCCCCATACCATGGTCGGGGGAACGCTGGTATCCATGATGTGAAGATTGTCTCGCACTTGGCCGAGTGCGGTTTCAAATACACGGCTCGGAACCACCAGTACAGCCATCAGACATCCTTCCATTGCCGATTCGAGATTCCTGAACGCGCGGATGTTTGACGGGAGCTCAACGTCGGGCAGAAAGCGACTGTTGGTTCGCGTCGCGTTGATGTCGTCAATCACAGTCTCATCGATATCCCAGAGTCGGACATCGTGACCGTTGCGGGCAAGCCACGCACCGATCGCTGTACCCCAGGATCCGCCACCGATGATCGCAACGGGAATTGTTCTTGTCTCGCTCGAATTCAACTTCTCATAAACCGATGTAACGTCTGATATCGCGCCCATTTTGAATTGCGGCTGTGCGTCAGTACCGAAGGTGCGGCTCAATCGGAAAAGTACACTGAAAAAATTGTAGTCTAATATTATTAAAGGGTGCATAGTATTCAATGCCATTTTGCCGACAAATCAATGCGGCACATCCGGTCGGTGAATTTCGGCTGAATGCCGCGGTCCGTCGGGCAAGACTTGACGACTGTCCGAAAGTTGCAGAACCATTCCGATTTTTCTCACATGAAGCTGCCAATAAAACAGTTTTTTTGTAGCGTTCTCACCGGCTTTGTTCTGCTCTTTTCGACTGCCGGTGTGGTCTGTGCGGAGAACATCCTGAGACTGGCGACTACAACCAGCACGGACAATTCGGGGCTCACCAGAAAGCTGCTGCCCGTGTTCGAGACAAAGTTCGGCATCGACGTGCATACCATCGTTTCCGGCACCGGACGGGCGATCAACCATGCCCGTAACGGCGATGTGGACATGATTCTTGTGCACGCAAAGGAGGCGGAGTTGAAATTCATCGAGGATGGTTTTGGTGTCGACCGGCAGGAGATCATGTACAACGAGTTCGTCATTGTCGGACCGGCGGACGACCCGGCGGGCGTCAACGGGCTTGACGACCTGAGCGGCGCTCTTGCAAGAATAGCCGGGAGCCAATCGACTTTCGTGTCACGGGGGGATGATTCTGGAACCCATAAGAAAGAACTGAGATTATGGGAACAGGCGGGGATCGAGATCAGCGGAGGCTGGTACAAGGAGGTGGGACTCGGTATGGGCAAGGCGTTGCAGATTGCAAATGAATTCAGCGCCTACACCCTGAGTGATAAGGGAACGTATCTTTTCATGCGTGATCGCCTGTCGCTGCCGGTCCATGTCGAGTCGGCCATGGATGGAAAGAATCTATACGGGGTGATTGCGGTGAACCCGAAACGGCATCCTCATGTCAACTACGATGGCGCGAGGAAACTGATCCGATGGCTCAAGTCAGAAGAGGCAAGGTCAATCATCTCCGACTACAAGGTCAATGGCGAGCAACTGTTTTTTGTCATTGACTGAGAAAGCGATAAACTGACTTCTGACACCGGAACCTGCGAACGAAATCAAACAACCGCGAACCGAATACAAATCCTGCAGCCAGTATATAGTGCGTCATGGACGGTCTGATCCCAGCAAGTAGTGAAGCATTGAAGCTGTTGCTTACCGGTGACCCCGATACCTGGGAAATTGTCGGAATATCGTTTCTGGTCTCGTTCCGGGCCATCCTGTTCATCGTCCCGCCGGCCTTGGCGGTTGCGTTCGTGCTGGCGTACGGAGAGTTTCCCGGACGACGTATCCTGATTACCATTTTCAATTCAATGATCGCCATACCGGCTGTGGTCGTCGGCTTGGTGTTGTATATGATGCTCTACAGCTCAGGGCCGTTTGGCGGCTGGCGGCTGCTTTTCACCCAGACCGCGATGATCATCGGACAGATGATTCTCGCATTCCCGCTGCTTGTGGCCATGACACATGTCGCCCTGCAGGCAGTGGATTTGAGTGCCTGGCAGACCGCCCGCACCCTGGGCGCAGATACCCTGCGCGCGGTGTTCACAATCATGCGGGAAGTCAGATTCGGGCTGATTGCGGCAATCGTGACTGCGTTTGGGCGTGTGGTATCGGAAGTCGGATGCTCGATAATGGTGGGTGGTAATATTTTGCATGAGACCCGCAACATTCCGACCGCGATCGCACTTGAGACGTCCAAGGGGAATTTCGAGCAGGGCATCGCGCTGGGTGCGGTATTGATCACGCTCGCGCTGGCGCTTAATTTTCTGGTCGCGATGTTTCGCGGCCGCGATATGGCAAGGCATTGAGGCGAGCAGCGGGAATCCGATGAGCGAGCGGGAACTGATCACCTTTCGGAATGTCCAGAAATCACTGCTTCGACGCAAGGTTATTGATGTCGACGAATTGGTCGTGTACCGAAGTGAATGTGCGGTCGTCCATGGCGAGAATGGTGCGGGCAAATCCACCCTGATGAAGATCATTGCCGGATTGATCGCGCCGGATGCCGGGATTGTGACGGTCGGCGGCCAGCGAATGACCTGGAGGGTGGCGTATCGCAGTTTTCGAAAGAATGTTGTATACCTGCATCAGTCGCCGTATCTGTTTGATCGCTCGGTGGCGGAAAACATCTCATACGGACTCAGCATGAGACGATTGGGACGCAGTGAGGTCCGGGAAAGAGTGCACAATGCGATGCAATGGGCCGGACTGTCACAGCTGGCATACCGAAACGCCAGGGACTTGTCCGGTGGTGAGAGGCAGCGGGTTGCCTTGACCCGGGCGCGGATCCTGGAACCGCGGCTGCTGCTGCTGGACGAGCCGACGTCCGCTATGGATCACGATTCCCGGGAACAGGCATTTGAGCTGATTCGCGATCTCGCTGACAGTGGAATTACGGTCTACATATCGACACATGAATCGGCGCAGCATTATCAGCCCGACAGAATCATCAAGATGGCGAACGGTCAACTGCTTTGAGTCCCATGGCCAGCGAAACCGATACACTTGACGGCCGCGTAACCGGTGTGATTCTGGCCGGCGGCCAGGCTCGCAGGATGGGCGGTATCGACAAGGGCCTGGTCGAGCTCAACGGTGTTGCGATGTGCAAGATTGTCATTGACCGGCTTCAGCCTCAGGTGTCTGAGGTGTTAGTGAACGCGAACCGAAATCTTGCGCTATACAACCGGTTCGGAGTGCGGGTGATATGCGATGAGACGCCCGGTTTTCTCGGTCCGCTTGCCGGACTCGCCAGTGCGATGGCCGCAGCCCGGTCACACTGGGTGATCACAGTACCGTGTGATGGTCCGTTCCTGAGTGGCGACTATGTCGCTCGGATGACGAAAATGGCCGCTGAGGATGTTGAAATTGTTGTTGCCCGGGACTCTGATCGATTGCAGCCGACGTATATACTGGCACAGAAAAGGCTGTTGGACAGCCTGGATGCATTCCTGCGATCCGGAGAAAGGAAGATCGACAGGTGGTTTGTCAGACATCGATATGCGGAAGCGGATTTTTCCGACTCTCCGCAATGTTTTCTGAATATCAATACCGAACAGGATCGTAACAAGGCACAGCTTCGGATCAGTCAGGATGGGTGACAGGAGAATTCCAATCATAGGATTTGCTGCCTATAGCGGCACCGGCAAGACGACTCTGGTTACAAGAGTGATTCCGATTCTCAAGGATCGGGGATTGAAAGTTGGTGTCGTGAAGCACGCCCATCACAATTTTGTCATTGATACCCCAGGCAAGGACAGTTACGAACTGCGCGAATCAGGGGCGCAGCAGGTGATGGTGGTGTCGAGGCAACGCATTGCCTGGGTGATGGAGAATCCACTTGAGGCGGAACCGGACCTATTCGAGTTGCTGCAGAATTTTTCCGGTCACGAACTGGACCTGGTCATCGTTGAGGGGTTCAAGCACGAACCTTTTACCAAGATAGAGGTCTATCGTTCCGGTCTCAGACGTCCGCTTCTCGCAAAGAGCGATGAGAATGTGGTTGCGGTCGCCACCGATATGCCTGATCTTGCTGAACAGGGTGTCGAAACTCTCGCTTTGGATGATCCCGAGGCTATCGCTGATTTCATCATCGATCGCATGCGCAGCGGGTTGCTCTCGGTGATCGAGTGAGCGTCATCAGGGTTGTTGTCTGAATGGACGGGGTGCGACATTGCTGAATTCCTCAGCGCTCGGAGTCCAACTTGCCTTCAGCAACGAAAGCGCTTTGCTTCTCAATGATGTCGGTTGCTGAAGTCTGGTAGAAGTCAATCCGCATGATTCAGTGCGCCGCGGAAGGCGCCTTGATTCGAAAGCGGACTCCCTCATCGGCCAAGGAACGCAATCAGCCGGTCTGGATAATCGGTGATTATCCCATCAATCTGCGCATCAACCAGCCTTTCGAAATCACTTGCCTGATTGACTGTCCAGGCGTACACACGGATTCCCAGGCAATGCGCTTCAGCGATACGATCGGTTGTCACGGATGCATGATCCGCGTGCCAGTCGGTACCGCCTGCGCTTTTGATCATTTGCGGCAAGGAGCCATCGAAGTCTGAAAGGAGCATGCCATCAGTCCAACTGCGAGTCTGAGTCGGATTCGCTGAATCATCGCAAACCTCTCTCAATTCAGTCCGGGCCGACATCGTATTGAAATCTTCCGTCTGTGAGGTCAGGTAGGCGTACTGCAGGTGCGGTGCGAAGCTGCGAAAAGCGTGCACCAGTTTCCAGTCGAAAGAGTGTATTCTGACAGTCGACGAGATGCCCAGCCGCTCAATCTCGGCGACGATTGTCTCAACACCTTCTGCAACGGGAATGGATGAGTACGGTGCTACAGCATAGTATTTGATCTCGATGAAATATGTGGGATTTCGTCCGAACTTCCGGTCTAGGTCGACGATCTCTTCAAGGGTCGGGATACGACTGCCATCAACCGGCTTCTGGTCTGGAAATCGGTTTGCGTATTCCGAGCCCGGCTTGATCCGACCGATATCATATGTCTTGAGCTGCTCAAGCGTGAGTTCACTGATTTTGCAGACTCGATCGTCCAGCCACATCCGGTCGGAATCGCGAGTGATGACAGGGTTGAGTGCCGCATCGTGATAGGCGACCACCTTTCTGTCAGCCGTTATGGCGAGATCCATCTCCAACCCGTCAACTCCAAGCTCAAGCGCCTTGGCGAATCCTGCAATGGTCTGTTCGGGAAACAATCCGGTTGCGCCTCGGTGTCCGATAATACTGATTTCCGGATTCATTGGAACGACGTTGCGAATGGCCATCAGTTATGACATGGAGTCGGAAAATTTGTAGTATATCTACATTGCCGGAATGCAAGCGGGTTTGCACTCACAAGGCGTTTCACGGAATATCGAATCGAATGCAGACGATAATCAGCCATTCACAAGTTCACGCTCCTCAACGATCGATCACTCGAAGCAGGCTGCCAACATGAATCCAAGGCTCGGACGGGACTATCTCGCTTCCAAAGGTATCAATCTTTTTCATGTATTTGATACGCGGACTCTTGAAGATCTGCTGTCACCGTCGATTGACGAAGGAGTGTTGAACCATTATCCGAGTACAGTGCTGATCGCGAATGCCGGTGCCGCATTCTGGCATGCGCTTGAACAGTTCAGTCTGCATGGCAACGATCCGGTGGATGACTTCAGTGTGCATCTGGCGCAGACGTATTCGACAGAATTTCTGGATACCGACTTCAAGCTGCTCTATCCATCTGATTTACCGATCTCACTTCGTGCGGTCGCCGACCGAACTGGCTGGAGCCATCCATCTCCTTTGGGAATTACCATTCATCCTGAATTTGGCACCTGGTATGCGTTCAGGGCAATGTTTCTTGTCAGGATGAGTTTGCCGGCCTCCGACAGTTCTCCGACTGAATCCCCCTGTGACAGTTGTGTCGACAAACCCTGCATACCGGCATGTCATGTGGACGCGGTCGGCAAGATCGGATCATTCGACCTGGATACATGTGCCAGATTCAGAATTCGGGAAGCTTCGCCCTGTGCGTTCAGTTGCAATTCCAGGAACCGATGTCCGATCGGATCTGAGTATCGATATGTCCCCGAGCAGATGAAGTACCATTACCGTCGCGGGCGGGACTCAATGGCTCGTTTTTACGGCGCGGGCCGCGACCAGAAATAGGAGGGGCAGACCAGATGTATTTCGAGGAGTTCAGTGTCGGAGACAAGTTCACGAGTGCCGGAGTCACATTTACCGAAAGCGAGATTATTCGTTTTGCGCTCCAGTATGATCCCCAGCCCTTTCACATCGATGTGGAAGCTGCGAAGAAAAGTCAATTCAAGGGACTGATTGCCAGTGGATTTCAGACGTTGGCCTTGGTCTTTAGAATGTACATTCAGGAAGGCATGCTGAAGCAGGGAATGGGCTCGCCTGGCATGGACGAACTGAGGTGGTTGCGTCCGGTATATCCCAATGATACCTTGCACATGATTGCTGAGGTACTGAGCGCCAGACCTTCCTCGAAAAAATCGGATCGGGGTTACGTCGACTTGAAATGTTCGATGATCAACCAGAATGACGAAACTGTCATGACGGTTCGTGTCATGCAGATCATCCGTCGCCGGGACTGCCAATCGTCCGAGCGATCGACTGCCTGAAGTGATCGAGGAGTAATCAACCGGTCTGGAATCAACTGTGCGCGCCGCTTTTCTGACCGAGCCCGGAAGACTGTTGACGGTCGAACAGGCGGATATCCCTGTACCGAAACCTGGAGAACTGCTGATCCGAGTCCGTGCCTGCGGCATTTGTCGTACAGACCTGCATATCGTCGACGGTGACCTGCCGAGCCCGGAATTGCCGCGCATACCAGGACACCAGATTGTCGGTGAGGTTGCTCAATCCACAGTGACTGACTTTCATCCGGGACAGCGGGTCGGTGTTCCCTGGCTGGGGTCAACCTGTGGTGCATGCGAATATTGCAGCACCGCGCGGGAGAACCTGTGTGATTCAGCTGGATTCACCGGCTACGATGTCGATGGCGGCTTCGCAGAATATTGCGTCGCGAATGCGCGTTACTGCTTTCCGATCGATTCGAGTCTGTCAGACCTGCAGGCCGCTCCACTCCTTTGTGCCGGGATGATCGGGTTTCGTGCCTTTCGGATGACCGGCGATTCGGATAAACTGGGGTTTTTCGGATTCGGTTCGGCCGCCCACATTCTTGTTCAGGTTGCCCTCTATCAGAACAAGGATGTGTATGCGATTACGCGACCGGGCGACACATCCACCCAGCAATTTGCCCGCACACTTGGTGCGAGATGGAGCGGTGGAACCGACGAGAATATTCCGGTTAAGCTGGATGCAGCAATCATATTCGCCCCGGCCGGCGAATTGGTGCCATTGGCATTGGGCAGCGTCCGCAAAGGCGGGATTGTCATATGTGCCGGTATCCACATGAGTGACATACCCTCGTTTCAGTACGAAAAGCTTTGGCAGGAGCGGATCATCAGGTCGGTCGCCAACCTGACCCGCGACGATGGCGATTCATTCATGAAGCTGGCTTGTGCAGTTCAGATCAAAACCACTGTGAAGTCCTATGCGTTGGAAGACGTGAACGACGCGCTGGATGATCTGCGTTCCGGTCGAATCAACGGTTCCGCAGTGATTGAAATCTGACTGTCGGATGGCTGATGAGAGACGTGAATATGTCCTGCCATGACGAAAGCCCGCAGTGCGAGCGGGTTGCACGAGGCTTCATCTGCCATTCGAAGTGATCGACAAATGTCACCCGGAGAGACACCATGACACAGCAAAATCCGCAGACCGCGCTGGGAAGACCGCTCAAGTTGCCATGCGGGGTCGAACTGCGTAACCGACTGATTAAGTCAGCGATGTCTGATTCCCTTGGTGACGGTGCGGGGAATCCCACCGAAACGCAGATGAGGCTGTACGAACGATGGGCCGAGGGTGGCGTTGCATTGTCGCTGATCGGCGAGGTACAGGTCACTTCCCGTTATCCGGAAAAGCCTGGAAATCTGGTACTGGTGGCGGACGCAGACCTGGATGCCATGCGGGTTTTGGCAACGCGGGGATCGGCACACGGCGCACATTTGTGGCCGCAGCTCGGTCACGCTGGAGCGTTGTCTCACCTGCCGATCAGTCAACCTATGGGCCCATCCGCCTTGAATGTCGAAGGCCTCAGATGCGAGGGCATGTCGCTAGCGGACATTCATGAGCTTCCCGGCCAATATGCGCAAGCTGCGAAGCTTGCTCAGCAAGCAGGTTTCACCGGCGTTCAAATCCATGCAGGTCACGGATTTGTCTTCAGCCAATTCCTGTCGCCGCTGTTCAATAAAAGAAGCGATGGCTATGGCGGCTCGATTGAGTGCCGATTTCGCGTGATCGGCGAAGTTGTCGAGGCGGTACGAAACGCGGTCGGCGCATCATTTCCGGTCGGTATCAAGATCAACTCGACAGATAAGCTTGCAGGCGGTCTGACGCAAGATGATGCGATTGAAGTGATTCGACTCCTCAACCGGACATCAATTGACCTGATCGACATCAGCGGGGGTACCTATTTCCCGGGTGCTGCTGCGGCTTCAGACAGCAGATCATCATCGGGTCCCTACTTCATTGATTTCGCCATGCGAGCGAAAAAGGTGACCTCCGTCCCAGTGGCGGTGACGGGTGGCTTCCGCACGCAGGAACAGGCGGTCGATGCTGTCTTGAGCAATCGTGCCGATGCGGTGAGCCTCGCTCGAGCGATGGTGCTGAACCCGTCGCTGGCCAACGCATGGTTGCGCGATGACGGCAGTGATCCTGAATTTCCGGTATTTGACGCGCCGCCGCGGGGAAGCGTCACGGCATGGTATACGATGCGGCTGACGGCACTTGGTGAAGGCAATGAGTTACGGTTTGACCTGAGTCCCAAGGCGGCGTTGGAGGCTTACGAAGCGCGCGATTGCGAACGCTGCCTGAAATGGCGGGAACGTTTCTCCTGACACAAGGATTTCGCGGCAACACTGTGCGGCACGGACGGCGTGTCGAGCGAAGCCGGCTAGCTTGTTTTGTCCAGCTTGGAACCCCCGCGGCACAGCGGCGAATCGGCAACCGAATTACCCTGGGATTTCCACTCGTCAGGTGTCATTGCATGAAGCGAGAGCGCGTGTATCGGCCCGGCAATCTCGTCCGCCAGCAAATCGTTGATCATGCGATGACGGAATATCAGGGACTGGTCTTGAAATTCATCGGAAACTGCGACCACCTTGAAGTGAGACTCTGAACCCGGGGGGACGCTGTGCATCGAGCTTTCGTTGATCACCTCAAGATGGACCGGTGCCAGCGCATCGGTGAGTTTCTGTCTGATTTGATTCTGCACAACCATGATGGCGAGAATTATACTCCACAGGTGGTATGCGCCGGGTGCGCCAAACGCGTTCGGGTGAACGAAAATTGTGACGCTCACCTGAATTGCGCGACCGCGGGAAGTGAAGTGAACGAACACGGTGACAGCTGATGATATAAATTACAATGTGGAGCGGGCAATGACCGACCGAAGATGAAAGTTGGGCTTGGGATTCCCCATAATTTCCAGGAGACATTAATGTTCAGCAAGACCGATACCATTGAAAGTTATGACGAGGTGCTCTGGGAGGCAATCCGCAACGAACAGACGCGCCAGGAAGAGCACATTGAACTGATTGCATCAGAAAACTACACCAGCCCCAGGGTGCTGCAGGCTCAAGGTTCGGTACTGACCAACAAGTATGCCGAGGGATACCCGGGCCGACGCTATTACGGCGGATGCCAATATGTCGATGTCGCTGAAAACCTCGCGATTGAACGGGCCAAGCAGTTATTTGATGCAGATTATGTCAACGTCCAGCCACACTCAGGCTCACAGGCCAATTCAGCAGTGTTTCTGGCTTTGCTTGAGCCGCACGATACCGTTCTGGGGATGAGTCTGGACCACGGCGGACACCTGACGCATGGTGCGAAAGTCAACTTTTCGGGCCGGCTCTACAATTCGGTGCTCTACGGGGTCGACTCTGAAGGCATTGTCGATTACGGACAGATTGCCGAACTCGCGGCACAGCATAAGCCGAGAATGATCATTGCCGGCTTCTCAGCCTATTCACGTGTGATGGACTGGGAACGGTTCCGACAGATTGCCGATGACAATGACGCCTACCTGTTCGTGGATATGGCGCATGTCGCCGGTTTGGTCGCCGCCGGCCTGTATCCGAATCCGGTGCCTGTTGCTGATGTGACGACAACAACAACGCACAAGACGCTCCGAGGCCCCAGAGGCGGTCTGATTCTCGCCCGCGAAGATGAACAGGTCCAGAAAAAACTGGCTTCCGCGGTATTTCCCGGTGGTCAGGGCGGTCCGATGATGCATGTGATCGCCGGTAAGGCGGTGGCGTTCAAGGAGGCGCTCGAACCCGAATTCAAGGCGTATCAGCAAAACGTGCTGGACAATGCGCGGGCAATGGCCGCCACCTTCATGCAACGCGGTTACAAGGTGGTGTCGGGTGGCACCGATGATCATCTGTTTCTGCTGGACCTGATTGACAAGGACATCACCGGCAAGCAGGCTTCGGTGGCATTGGGGACAGCCAATATCACAGTGAACAGGAATACGGTTCCGAATGATCCGCGCCCTCCGTTTGTGACCAGTGGATTGCGAATCGGGTCACCGGCTTCAACGACTCGAGGATTCGGCATTGAGGAGATGACCACGCTCAGCCACTGGATGTGCGACATTCTTGATGACATAAACAACCAGTCCGTGATCGATCAGGTCAAGGGAAAAGTACTGGAACTTTGCAGCCGGTTTCCGGTCTATCGCTGACTGATAGACTCCTGTTCCAGTTCAGGAGGTGGAGGTGAAGAAATACTCAATCTTCACATTGGCCGGTCACGCGCTTGGCCGACACAGGAGCTGGTCCCGGGCCTGGCGCGATCCGACTCCGAAGTCCAGTTATGACGTCGTCATCGTCGGTGGCGGCGGTCACGGTCTGGCGACTGCTTACTACCTCGCTTCCGAACACGGAGTCACCAATGTCGCGGTAGTTGAGAAAGACTGGATCGGTGGCGGCAACACCGGCCGCAATACAACCATTGTCCGATCCAACTATCTGTGGGATGAAGCCGCGCATCTTTACGAAAAGTCTCTGGTTCTGTGGGAATCGTTGTCGCAGGAACTGAATTTCAATGTCATGTTCAGTCAGCGCGGTGTGATGAATCTCGGTCACAACCTGCAGGACATGCGCGATATTTATCGACGATCGAATGCAAACAAGCTCAACGGAATTGATTCGGAGATCCTCACTGCGAAAAAAATCAGTGAGATAGTCCCGATCATCAATACGTCACCGTACGCGCGCTATCCGATACTCGGAGCCTCGTTCCAGCGTCGCGGCGGCATCGCAAGGCACGATGCGGTCGCATGGGGTTTCGCACGCGCCGCCGACAGTCTCGGTGTGGACATCCTGCAGGATTGCGAGGTCACCGCAGTGCGCAGAAACAACGGCCGCGTTGAAGGTGTTGAGACATCCCGCGGCTTTATCGGCGCCAAGAAAATCGGGGTTGTGGCAGCCGGACACTCGAGCGTCATTGCCGAAATGGCTGGACTTCGGATGCCGATTGAAAGCCATCCCTTGCAGGCTCTTGTATCAGAGCCGATCAAACCGATTCTTCACACAGTCGTCATGTCGAATGCTGTACACGGCTATATCAGCCAGTCGCCCAAGGGCGAGCTGGTTATCGGCGCAGGCGTGGATTCCTATCTGGGATACGGTCAACGGGGGAGTTTCTCGACCATTGAAGGCAATATCGCGGCGATTGTCGAACTGTTCCCGATTTTCAGTCGGGTGCGTATGCTCAGACAATGGGGTGGAATTGTTGATGTCTGTCCTGACGCATGTCCGATTATTTCGAAAACATCGGTTGACGGGCTTTATTTCAATTGTGGCTGGGGCACCGGCGGATTCAAGGCCACACCCGGCTCCGGCTGGGTGTTTGCGCACACCATAGCACGCAACGAGCCGCATGGTCTCAATGCTGCGTTCGGGATCAATCGATTTGTTTCAGGGGCCCTGATAGATGAGCACGGCGCCGCGGGTGTCGCACATTAGATTTGGATCGGTGCTGAGGAACTGTACATGCTGTTGATCAGATGTCCATGGTGCGGGCTCAGGGAGCAGGCTGAATTCAGTTGTGGCGGTGAGGCGCACATTGTCCGGCCGTTACAGCCCCAGACGCTGTCCGACCAACAATGGGCTGATTATCTGTTCATGCGCGAGAACACCAAGGGCTGGCAGGCCGAACAGTGGGTTCACAGCGGTGGCTGCCGTCGATGGTTCAATGCCGAAAGAAATACGGTCACTTACAGGTTCGGCGCTTCCTACAAGCCCACCGACCCGAAACCGGAGGCAGCGGATTGACACAGAGATACCGAATTGCCACCGGTGGCCAGATCGATCGGACAAGGCCGGTCAATTTCAGATTCAACGGTACGCAATACACCGGCTACACCGGTGATACGGTTGCTTCGGCACTGCTGGCAAACGGTGTGAGACTGGTCGCTCGAAGCATCAAGTATCACCGGCCGCGGGGGATCATGGGAAGCGGTGCGGAAGAACCCAGTGCACTGCTTCAGATCGAGCGCGGTGCGCGATCCATTCCCAACCACCGCGCCACTCAGACTGAGATCTATGAGGGGATGAAGATCTCGAGTGTGAATTGCTGGCCCAGCGTCTCATTTGATCTGGCATCACTGATGGGATGGTTCTCCCCGATTATTCAAGCGGGTTTTTACTACAAAACCTTCATGTATCCGCGTAAGGGTTGGAAATTCTACGAGAGGATGATCAGTCGCGCGGCCGGTTTCGGCACGGCGGGTAGCGAACCGGATCCGGATCGGTATGACAAGATCAATGCCTGGTGTGATGTATTGGTGGTTGGGGGCGGACCGGCCGGACTGGCCGCGGCGCTTGGCGCCGCCCGCTCGGGCGCGCGTGTCATGATGGTCGATGAGAGTCATCAGTTCGGCGGCGGGTTCCTGCGCGCAGGCTCGCAGGCGCAACTGGAGTGGATCGACAATGCGGTGGGCGAACTGAAGGATTGTCCCGAGGTGCGACTTTTCACACGCACCACAGCGGTCGGCTATTACGATGCCAATTATCTGGTGCTCAATGAACGGGTGACAGACCACCTGGCGAATGCGCCAGTCCATCAGGCCAGGGAGAGAATCTGGCGGGTCCGGGCCGGTCAGGTCATTCTGGCGACCGGCGCGATCGAACGCCCTTTGGTGTTCGGCAACAACGATCTGCCGGGCATCATGCTATCGTCGGCAGTCTCGGAATACATCAATCGTTATGCGGTTGCTCCGGGCGAGAACGCAGTGGTATTCACCAATAACGACAGTGCCTACCACAGCGCCCTGCACATGCTGGACAACGGTGTCGAAATCGGCGCGATCGTTGATTCCCGGGCGGATGTTTCCGGTGCGCTGTTTCAGGAATTGGCGAGACGGGGAGTCAGGCTGGTTGCGGGGTCCGCAGTCACATGTGCCAAAGGCAAAAAAAGCATCACGGGCGTGGAAGTGACGAATATCACCTCTGACGGCAAATTGATGGCGGGCACGACAAGTACGCTTGCCTGTGACCTGCTTGCTGTTTCCGGTGGCTGGAGTCCGGCGGTACATCTTCACGCGCAGTCCGGTGCCAAACCTGTATTTGATGTCGCTCGAGCGTGTTTCATACCCGGCGACTGCGTTCAGGCAGAACAGTCGGTCGGTGCCGCGTGCGGAAATTTTTCCGTTGCAGACTCTGTCAGCGGTGGTTATCAGGCGGGGGCTTCGGCTGCACGCAATGCTGGATATGAGGTTGCTGACTTGCCCCCGGTTCCCGAAGTCTCGGATCGTTATCCCCAGGAGTACTCAATCAGTCCACTGTGGCAGGTACCGACAGGAAAATCCGCACGTCAACCGAAAAGGTTTGTGGATTTTCAGAATGACACGACTGTCAAGGACATCAAGATCGCGCTGCAGGAAGGATACCAGTCCATCGAGCACCTCAAACGATACACCCTGCTGGGATTCGGCACCGACCAGGGCAAGCTCGGAAACATCAATGGCATGGCGATTGTGTCTGAGGAACTCGGACAGGACATGCTCCGCACCGGTACCACGACTTTCAGACCAATGTACACCCCGGTTACGTTCGGTGCGATCGCCGGCAGGGAAATCGGCCCGGATTTTTTTGATCCGGTGCGCAAGACCGCCATGCATGAGTGGCATGTCGACCAGCGTGCGGAATTCGAGAATGTCGGTCAGTGGAAAAGGCCGTGGTACTATCCGAAATCCGGGGAGTCCATGAGTCGGGCGGTCAACCGGGAATGCCTGGCAGTGCGCAAGCAGGTGGGTATCCTCGATGCCTCGACTTTGGGTAAGATCGAGGTCTATGGACCGGATGCGACGGAATTTCTCAATTATGTCTACACCAACGCCTGGTCAAATCTGGCCGTCGGCTCATGCCGATACGGGCTGATGCTCGGCGAGGACGGAATGATCATGGACGATGGCGTGTCAGCCAGACTCGGCGAAAATCATTTCTACATGACAACGACAACCGGCGGTGCGGCATCGGTACTGTTATGGATGGAACGGTGGCGTCAGACCGAATGGCCGTCGATGAAAGTGTATTTCACATCGGTGACAGATCAATGGGCTGTCATTGCGATTGCCGGTCCGAAATCCCGCAGGGTTCTCGAGAAAGTTGCGCCAACGCTGGGTGCATCCAATGCTGAGTTTCCGTTCATGACCTTCCAGGACACCGAGATCGATCGCGTGCCGGCGCGGGTATTCCGTGTCAGTTTCACCGGAGAACTCTCTTATGAAATCAATGTGCCAGGCGATTACGGCCGATATGTGTGGGAGCGCGTCTTCGAGGCCGGAGAGGAATTCGGCATCACGCCCTACGGAACCGAAACCATGCACGTGCTTCGAGCTGAAAAGGGTTTCATCATTGTCGGGCAGGATACCGACGGCTCGATGACTCCGATTGATATGGGTATGAACTGGATCGTCTCGAAGAAAAAGGATTTTCTCGGCAAACGCTCTTTGAGCCGGTCGGACTGTATTCGCGTCGACCGCAAGCAATTTGTCGGATTGCTGACCGACGATGGCGAAAAGGTTTTGCCGGAAGGGGCGCAACTGGTTGAAGCGCCATCCGAAGAGTATCCGATTTCGATGCTCGGTCATGTCACCTCAAGTTATTTCAGCGCGACTTTGGGACGGTCGATCGCGCTGGGGGTGGTCAAGGGCGGACGATCCAGAATGGGCACCCGCATCCACTCCATCCTGATGTCAGGTGAAACCGTCCCCGTGACCATCTGCAGTCCCATTTTTTACGACCGCGAGGGAGACCGGCACAATGTCTGAAAAGTTGGCAATGTGTTCACCGCTGAATACCTTCAATGGTGATGATGCACCTCGCGTAGAGTTGCAGGGTGTGGTGCTGACCGAGTTGCCATTTCTGCGCTATGCAAACGTCCGGTTTCAGTCCGACGACGCCCAGCCGAGTCGGAAATTCCGGCGATTGATGGGTTTTGATGTTCCCCTGGATCCGAATACTTTCATCCTGCATGAGGAGAACTTGTGTGCATGGCTGGGTCCGGATGAATGGTTGGTCATCACGCCACCGCATGTGAGGACATCATTGGATGCGATGCTCAATGAGTTTGTGTCTGATAATGAGTTTTCCACCTGCGTCGACATCAGTGCCTCGCAGACGATTATCCGCGCAGTCGGACCCAAGACAATTGAACTGCTGGGCCGGGGTGTGACTTATGATTTGCACCCGTCAAACTTCAGTCCCGGTTGCTGTGTCCAGACCATGCTTGCGCGCACCGCTGTAACCCTGCTGGCCCAGACTGCTGAAGACCTGACAATCGACATCGTCGTCAGGCGCAGCTTTGCGGACTATCTATGGCGATGGCTGAATGATGCCGGACAGGAGAGTGCGTTTTATCCTGGCTGACGGCTGACTCCGCCGGATTCGAGTATTTGCGGAATTCTGTCCTCCCAGCCGATCGCCATGAGGTGCAATCCTCCTGCGATCGATCTCAGCTCGCTGACAATCCGGCCGGAAATCTCAACGCTGGTGGCGGCGATCCGCTCACGGTCATCTCCTTGCTCTGCGACTTGACTGATCAATGCATCTGGCACAGTGATTCCGGGCACTTTCTCGTTCATGTATCGCGCCATCTTCACAGACTTGATCGGAATGACACCTGCCAGGATCGGCACACCGACATCGCCGATCTTTTCCATGAAAGAGTGGAACTGTTCGGTATCGTATACGGCCTGCGTCTGAAGGAAACAGGCACCGGACTCGATCTTTCGATACATGTTCTCGATTTCAGTGTCCAGATTGGGTGATCCTGGATTGACGACCGCACCAACACAGAATTTCGGTGTTCCGCTCAGGGCATTGCCCATGTAGTCGGTACCCGACTGAATCGCTTTGACCGCATCCAGGAGTTGCGAGGCAAAAAGATCGAAAACCGGTTTGGCGTCGGGGTGGTCGCCCGCTTTGGGAGGGTCACCGCCCATAAACACCAAGTTCGGTATTCCGAGTGCGGCAGCTCCGAGCATACAGGCCTGGATGGCGATCCGATTCTTGTCGCGAGAGGTCATCTGAACAATCGGTTCTATCCCGCGATCAAGTAACAGATGGGCGACTGCCGCGGGGTCCATGGCCATTCTCGCGGCGTGAGATTCTGTCAGATTGAATGCGGTTATGTGATGTTTGAGCATATCCGCTTTGGCAAACAACGCGGTCAGGTCAGTTCCTTTCGGCGGAGTCAGTTCACATGTGATGATGAATTCGTTATTGTCGATTCTCTGTTGCAACTTGCTCATGACTAAACAGGATAATCTCTATCCGGGTTTGAATTCGATTTGATGATCGGAAAAAAATGCCTTTATAGTATAGGTTCGATGCGAATCACTCACGAAATGAATGCAGGCAAATGGCGTACGACGAAAAATTTGTAAGAGGTCTCGAGTGGATGTGGGGCGATGGATTCCTGTCGCCTGGCGGCCGCGAGGAGGTCAGGGAGATTTTACGCGGCACCAGCATCGAGGGCCAGACGGTACTCGATATAGGATGCGGTATCGGTGGCATTGATCGTTTGCTGGTGACCGAACACAAAGCCAGGAAAGTCGTCGCAATCGATGTGATCGAGACGTTGGTCACTCGGGCCCGTCTGGACACAGAAGCTGCGGGCCTGACCGGGCGGATTGAGTATCGACTGGTCGAGCCGGGGCAGCTCGACTTCGACGATGCCGAATTCGATGTCGTGTTCACCAAAGATGCGATCGTTCACATCAAGGACAAGCGTTCAATATACGAAGACATCCGTCGTGTACTCCGCCCCGGTGGTGTTGTGGTCGGTAGTGACTGGCTGGGTGGCGATAAAACCGAACAGTCGGAGCGGGTCCGGGCTTGGCTTGACTTCTCCAAACTGGACTTTCATTTTCACACAGCCGCACAGCTTAAGCGTTTGCTCATGCAAGTCGGTTTCAGTTCTGTGCGCACCCGGGACCGAAATGGTTGGTACGGCGACGCGGTGCGCGTTGAGATCGCCTCAGTCAGCGGTGAGCGCAGATCAGGGTTTGTGGAGAAATTCGGTGAGGAGATGGCGGCCAACCGATTGCAAAGCTCAACCTTGAAGATGAAGGCAGTCGATGCCGGTGAGCTGAGACCGACACATTTCAGTGCGGTACGAACCTGACCATCCTTTTGCTTTTGTTCCGAGCCGGCCTTTGCGCGAGCGCCGCGTCCTGATACCGTTTCAGGATGCCTTGACCGTACCCGACACCAGGGGTTCATCAGTTGAGGCGACGGTTTCAAGTGGAAAAATGGAAGTCCGTCCAAATTTCAATAAGCAATCTGAAGTTGTTTGTATAATCGCGATTTCTGTTTCCCGTCCGGGTACCTGGGCCGGATTTCTGGCGGTTTTTCCTGCGAAATGCGTTGTCAGTGCTTGATCGATTCATTCTGTTTCCAGCAAGCGGGAAGTCATGCTGGGTTAATCGTAAGTTTCTCCCGATGTCGTTTAGATCAAAGATCCAAAGGTATTAGATGAAAATCCTCTTTGCAGACAAGTTCCCGTCCCAGCAACTCGAACAGTTGCAGGGCGATGGTCACCAAACGAGTTTTCAGCCTGACCTGCAGGCAGATGATATTCCTGATGCGATTGCAGGTTTTGAGGTGCTGGTGGTACGCGGTACAAAGGTCGAGAAGCCGGCGCTCAATGCGGCAGATCAGCTGAAGATGGTGATCCGAGCCGGTGCCGGAACCAACACCATTGACAAGGAAGCCGCGAAAGACAAGGGGATTGCGGTGTGCAACGTGCCAGGCAAGAATGCGATTGCGGTCGCTGAGCTTGCGCTGGGTCTGCTGCTGTCGATCGATCGCAGAATCCCGGACAACATAAGGGAACTGAAAGCAGGACTGTGGAACAAAAAAACCTTTTCCAATGCCAGGGGACTGTTTGGACGATCCATTGGTATTGTAGGTGCCGGATCAATCGGTATGGCAGTTGCGCAGCGTGCCAGCGCATTTGGACTGAAAGTCATCATGATCAACAAGCCGGGCCGCTCACCTGAACTGCTGCAACAGATGCAGGCACTCGCGGTACAGACGGTCGACAGCCTCGAGCAACTCGTAACAGAAAGCGACATCGTCAGCATACACGTGCCCGCCGCGCCAGGTACGAAACATCTGGTCAACGAGGAGTTTCTCGGCTGGATGCGCGAAGATGCGGTTTTGCTGAATACGTCCCGCGGCGATGTAGTCGATGAACAGGCGTTGCTTGCGGCCCTGGACAGCAAGGGATTGCGAGCTGGACTGGATGTTTACGCCAACGAACCCGGTGCTTCAAGCGGTGAATTCAACTCGCAGCTGGCGCGACATCCAAATGTCTATGGAACACATCACATCGGTGCGTCCACCGATCAGGCTCAGGATGCGGTGGCGGACGGTGTCATTGAGATTGTCAATGCCTTCTCAAGGGGCGACATCATCAATCAGGTAAACCAGTAAATCTTTGCAACCATATTGAATTGACCACCGGAGGTGAGCTTTGCCGAATCGTGTTTATAACTTTTGTCCCGGACCCTGTACATTGCCATATGAGGTTCTGGAAGAGACCCATTCTGAACTGCTCAACTACCAAGATAGCGGGATGTCTCTCATCGAACACAGCCATCGGGGCAGGCACTACGATGAAGTGCACAATGAAGTGGTTGAGCTTGTCAGCGAATTGTTGCGGGTGCCGGACGACTTCACTGTTCTGCTGATACAGGGCGGGGCGACGCTGCAGTTTGCGATGTCAGCGATGAATCTCCTGGCTCCGGATGACAAGGCGGGCTTTGTGAATTCCGGACACTGGGCAAAACTGGCGATGAAAGATGCCAGTATCTACGGGAATGTATATTCGGCCTGGGATGGCAGCGACGGTAATTTTTCCAGCTCGCCTGGGGCTGACGAGATCGAGCTTGAATCTGATACATCTTACCTGCACGTGACCACCAACGAGACAATCGGCGGGGTGAGACTTTATGACTGGCCGGACCTCGGTGTGCCTCTGGTTGCGGACATGTCGTCAGATTACCTTTCCAGACCCATACCCTGGGATCTGATCAATGTCGCTTACGGTGGCGCGCAGAAGAACATCGGACCGTCCGGAGTCGCCTTGGTCATCGTCAGAAAGTCTGCACTTGAGTACAGACCGCGTGAACTGCCGAGTTATCTGGACTATCGTCGGCATCATGAGAGCGGTTCGCGGTTCAATACACCCAGTGTGTTCGCAATATACGTCGCAGGTAAAGTGCTCCGGTACTACAAGGAACGCGGCGGAGTCGATGAGTTTGCGAAGATCGCCCGGGTCAAGTCGGGCCTGCTGTACGACGCGATTGATGCCAGCAACGGATTCTATGACTGTCCCGTGCAGGGGGAGAGTCGATCCCTGATGAACGTGGTTTTCCGCCTGCCAAGTGAGCAATTGCAGGACAAATTTCTCGAATTGGCAGCGTCAGCCAACCTGGTGAACCTTGAGGGGCACCGAAGTGTCGGAGGACTGCGGGCCAGCATTTACAATTCCATGCCAATGCAAGGCGCTGAGGCATTGGCGAACCTGATGAGTGACTTTTACACCGCCAACTCCTGAGCGATCCCGAGTCTGATTATCGGAACATAGCACGTCATGCCTGTCATTTCCAAATTTGATGGCTATGTGGTCAATCCGGCTCGCGCACGAAGCGTGGTCACCCCGGCATACGATGCGATGCTCCCTTCGGAGCGTCGCGAGTTTGCCGAGAAGTATCCCGACAACTACGTCAATGTGATGCGCACACTGGAAGAGTATCCTGACTCACCGCCGACGCTGAACGAGATACTCGAATACAACAAATATCATTTCAACCTGCTGATGGCGAATGACGTATACGAGAAAACCGCTTCACCGTCCTATTTCCTATACAGACTTCGCGCAGGCGGTCACGAACAGACCGGGCTGATCGCAGATATGCCAGTCAGTGATTTTGTTGAGGGAAAACTCAAGAAACATGAGGATACGCAGATTGAGAAAGAGAATATGCTGGTTCGGTATCAGCAATCAGTCGGCGTCACTTCCAGCCCCATCTGCGTTGCCTATGCTGATACAGATGAGATTTCTGAGGCAAAGCGCGATGTCATGGGCAAGGCGCCGATTCTCGATTTCTCGGCTTGGGACGATGTGGAACAGACGATCTGGCGAGTGGACGACCTGGAAGTCGAGAGGCAGTTGCAGCGCAGCTTCGAGGACATTGAGTACACCTACCTCACTGACGGTCATCATCGGTCCGCGTCGGCAGTGCGTTTCGCCAAGGCCGCAAAACAAAAAGGCGCTAAGGTCAAGGGCTCCAAAGCTGATCAGATGTTTGTGGCGCTTTTTCCGAAAAGTCAGCTGAGAATTTACTCCTATTTCCGCTGCGTCCGTGACCTCAACGGGCTGGAACACACGCAATTCCTAAGTGCCATCGAATCAGCTGGTATCCGTGTCGAACCCCGCGATCTGCAAGACGCTGATCAGCTTCTGCCCAGCAATGCCCGGGAAGTGACAATGATCGTCAATCAGCAGGTTTACAGTCTCCAAATACCTCAGTCGATGGTGCCGCAAGACGACCCGGCGGGATCGCTGGACGTATCAGTCTTGCAGCAGAGGGTACTCTCCCCGATTCTCGGTATACGTGATGCGAGGTCTGACCAGCGCCTCAACTATATCCCGGGCGTTGAGGGAATGGCAGGACTGATTGAGCGTTGCAGGAAAAACTGGCAGGTCGGGTTTGCCTGCGTCGATACTGCGATTCAGGAAGTGATCGATGTCGCGGACGCCGGTCAGGTCATGCCGCCGAAGTCTACCTGGTTTGACCCGAAACTCCGGGCAGGAATTTTTGTTCGATACTGCTGAGACGGAAAGCTGCCGCTCGCGGCATCAGTCGTCATCCACCGTTGAGGGACCCTTCCCCCGGAATCCGAACAATATCACCAAGGTAATCACGATCGGTAGAACGATCAGGGTGTTCAGTACTGTCTCACTCATGTTCTCAATCCATTTTCAGTGTCGATAAGGTCGAATTGCACCAATCCGCTTGGCATGCGTTCAGGAAACTTCCCGAAGGAGGCGCTGAACGGGCTTGCTGTAATCGCGATCATGATCAAGTGCTGGAATCATCTGCCGAGCCTTGCCCACCGCTTCAGTGTCAACTTCTGAAATTATATAGCCTCTTTCCTCTTCGCCATCCTCAAGAATTCTTCCCCAGGGGTCAATGATCAGGGAATGGCCGTAAGTCCTGGCCTTGCCATGATCACCGTATTGGCACGGCGCCACGATATAGACACCGGTTTCGATTGCCCGGCTTCTCAGCATGACATGCCAGTGGGCCTGTCCGGTTGTCCTGGTAAAGGCCGCCGGTACTGAGATCACACCTGCACCCGCATGTGCGAGCGATCTGAAAAGGTGTGGAAATCGAAGATCGTAACACACGGTCAGACCCAGCTTGCACCATGGCAGTTGTGCGGTAACGGCCTTGTCACCGGGTACGAACACATCCGACTCGCGATAGACCTCCCCATTGGGAAGGTTCACATCAAACATGTGGATCTTGTCATAGCGTGAAGCGATCTGTCCGTCCGGGCCGAGCAGGATCGAGCGGTTTCGCTTTTTGCCCGTGTCATCCCAAACTGCGATCGATCCCAACAGAATCCAGATGCCCAGCTCCTCGGAAAGTTCTCGATAAGCTGCAAGTGTCGGATGATCGGCTTCCCGGAAAGGTGCGACATGGAGCCCGGCGGAATCCAGATTCAGAAATGAGAAAAACTCAGGCAGGCATATCAATTGAGCGCCTGCGTCGTACGCTCGACGTGTCAATTCAACGGTGTCAGCGATCGTCGCTTCAAGATCGTCAGTCGCACAATTCTGGATACAGGCAACTTTGAACTTCATCGGTATTACCTCACCAATTCAGCATTTCGGAAATCTGATTTTACAAAATGGGGCATACGGCAATCAATGTTGATGAAATGGGAGGCATTTTCGTTGGAGCGTAATTCCGCTGCTCTGCGTAGCGGATTATCGCATCACT